>JBARNC010000062.1:0-2781 GCA_049802775.1 Pseudolabrys sp.
CCCGACGTGGAACCCTTCCTATCTGAATGCCTGTAGTCGGCGGCTTTAAGCATGCCTTGGTGAGCGATGGAACGGGGTTGAATGTCGATAATTCGACCCCCCGCGGATGTTCCGCTATGGGTCATTAGCGGACATTGCCACAATCTCGCGCGATGTCCGCTGTACCCCCGAAAGCAGACATACCTTACGACGAACGCCATGTCCGCTTTGTGCTAAATGCGGACATGCCGGCCCAGCTAGCAGCACTTTAATTATCCCAGACGTCGCTGCAGTACCCGATTGAGCCGGCTCGCTGGTTTCTGCGCGGTTCGCTCCGCCACTAGCGCGCGGGCAAGATTCGCTTTCCGCGCTCGAAATGCTGCCTCTGTGAACGTGAGATGAATGAGATCGCACTGGGCAAGGCTACCCCCGCAACGATGCGCGATATGTCGCACGCGCGCCAGCCATTCGACGCAGCCTGCGTAATCGCTGTGAGCGAAGGCGAGCAACGCCTTGCAAAGCGGCCGCAACAGCGCATCCTCTGGATACGACGCCGACGCATTGCTCGTATCAACGTGCGGCAGTACACTGAAGATGCGTTGCGCCGCCGCAGTACGCTCCGCAGCGGCGAGCGCCATCATCGCGTGTGCGACATAGAAGGACCGCGCGCCGGCCAGCGGTTGCGTCTGCCACCTATCAGCCAATAGCTGCCAACGTTCGCCCACCCGGACATTTAAGACTTGTAAGCGCCATAGCAACGCAGAGGCATCGGCGAGTTCCGACATGTCCTGGGCGCGTGTATTGGCAATCTGCGTATCGTAAACTGCGAGCGCGGACTTCGGGTCGTTGGCGTCCAGATGGAACAGAGCGCGATGCCAAGCTAGATGGACGGAAATGCCCGTTGTGTCCCTCCATGCGGATTCAGTCGCTGCAAGAAATTCGAGCCCTTCTCGGGCACGGCCTTGCATCTCCATCACATGGGCGATGACATGAATGGCACCTGGATGCCGAGGATCGAGGACTAGCGCGCGACGTGCTATCTTTTCAGCGCGGCGATACTGGCCGTTCTCTTCAAGACCGAAAGCGTACATCGCAAGGACGCTTGCGTAGCCGGGAATCGCTGCGTTCCATTGGGCCAATACCTGGGCGACACGATCTCGCAACATGCGCCGTTGGCCAAGGCGGAAGTCCAGCGCATGCGCGACCGTGAGCGCGAGGATATCGCGTGGCCAGTCGATGAGGATTGCGCCGTAACGTTCGACCGCGAGGGCCTGATCGCCGTCGAACCAAGCACGCGCCGCCGATGCGTGACGACGTTCGGGATCTTCCACATCTGCGCGCTCCGCTTCAATGGTGGTCACACTCGCAAAAAGTGTCGCTCGCGCGGCCTCATTGTCGGCGCGCACGATCAGTGCGGCGCGCAGACAATGGCCGAAGACGAATTGGGGGTTGTCGGCAAGCACTTGGTCAACCTCGATGGAGGGATTCCCGCGATTTGTAAGCAAGAGCTCAACCGCGCGCTCGCACCGCGCACGCGAATCCACATCGGCTTCACCGCTCGCGGGATCTTCGTAAAGTCTCACAATTGCATCTCCTTCATCGACTGAGCGTCGATGTGCTGCTGGCTCCGGAGGAGGTCAGACCAACACAATTCCAGATGTGGGGATGCCAAAAGAGAGCCCGAAAGACTTTGCCAGGAGCTTGATTTGCTCTTCAGACGCGCTTGATTGTTTCCTGAGACGACGTGGCGTATTGCACCTAGGTATAGCTTTCGCCCTCTCGTTTGATACCAAGGTATACTGTCTAACGAACGTGGGCGCTTTGCGTTTGCGACAAACAATCCGCCTCGGCGTTTATTAGATCGACTGCGGAAACCTCATCTCTAAGGTGTCCCCACGCAGCGCGCTTGGTTGTCTGCTAAGGGTCATAAGCGGAAATTTTGCGATGCGAGGGCGATGTCTGCTTTACCCCCAATAGCGGACATTGACCGTGGTCAATCGAATGTCCGCTAAGTGCCACTAGCGGACATTGGACGTTTTGAATTGCTGATTTTCTAAACGTTACCGTGCGATAATCCGCAACGAATCCTATGAGTCTTCGAGAAAGCTCCTGATCGCGTCAAGAAATCGACCGAAGGCTGGCTCCCCTGGCAGGATGAGGTGATTGCAGCCTTCGAGCGCAACGAAGCGCGCTCCGGAGATGCCGACAGCCATCAGCCGTCCTTCCTCGAACGGCACCACCGCGTCGTCGTGGCAATGCACGACCAGCGTCGGGACAGTTACTTGCTCCAGAAGATCGCTGACGTCGATGTTATTCATAGCCCTCCGGATGCGGACCGCATTCTCCGCCGATGTGGTGACGCGCTGCAAATCGTCGAACCATTTCATTTGCTCGACGGTGCCGCCCGGAATGAAAAGCGACGTGAAGATGTGCCGAAACGCTGGGTTTTCTTGACCCCAGCCCAAACGCATCAACGTGAGAGTCGCCTCGGTCTTCTCGATCTCCGCAGTCGAGCCACGCATGCATCGCCCGCGCGAGTATCCGCCGTAGAGCACAAGATGGCTAACGCGCTCGGGGTGCCGTACAGCATAGGCAATGGAGACAGCGCAGCCTTGCGACATTCCTAGCAGGGCGAACCGCTTCAACCCCGTCGCATCGACGACGCTTTCAAGGTCGCGCACGAAAGCGTCAAATGAAATGTCTTCCACGTCCCAATCGGAGAGGCCGTTGCCGCGTTCGTCATAGCGGACCAGCTGATATTCCGCTGCGAGTGCCTGGAAGAGATGGCTCCAAATTGGACTC
>JBARNC010000063.1:0-6560 GCA_049802775.1 Pseudolabrys sp.
GTGGCGCGTCGGCTCAACGAACGGCCACGGGAGACGTTGGGATTCGAAACCCCGGCAGAGAGATTTAACGCTTGTGTTGCGTCGATCGGTTGAGCCGGCTACCCAAAGCGGACATTGCGTGGTTAGATCTCCGAGTAACCGCCCTTCCAGTGTGCTAACCTGACCTTTCCTGAGCCTGGTGATGACCCAATCGCGGTAGGGCTCGTTTCAAGCCTAAGCAAGCCGAGCGGCAACATGACAGGCGTGAGCGCGTTCGCCGGTGAACTGCCATCGAAGCGCATGGACTTGCCACACCGGTTGGTGCCCACAGCGACCGTCATGGGCGTAATTCTAAATCCTGATTCCCTTCGTTGACCTCAATGACAATCGCGTCGAACCAGCCCTAGCCCGGTCCTTCGTTCGCACGCACCCCATGCTTCGAAAGATTCGAGCATAACTCGCCCACTGACGCGTTCTTGCCGCCCACCAGCGCCACATCGCTAACGCGAATGTCGGAAAACCAGCGAACATAGTCTGCCGTCGGCCATTCGGGGCCCCCTCGAGCAGGGCGTCATGGAACGCGATGCAACCCTCGCCGGCATTGCTGGCGCCCATCATTCCACCGGGGTGAGACGCTCGCGCGCCAGCAGCGGACCGCCGCCATCAGGGCGATCGCAACGAGTCGTGTTGCACCGCTCACGCAGAGCCCGCCGCAGGATCTTGCCGATAGGCGTCTTGGGCAGGGTTTCGCGAAATTCGATGTATCGGGGCACCTTGTAGCCGGTCAGGTTCTTGCGGCAGAACGCCAGCAATTCGTCGCTGGTGAGAGCGGGATCCTTTCTCACCACTACGAGCATCACGGCCTCCCCCGTCCGCGCGTCGGGCACGCCGACTGCGCCGGCCTCGAGCACGCCCGGGTGCAGGCCTGCCACCTCTTCCAGTTCGTTGGGAGACACCTTGAAGCCCGAAACCGAGATCAGGTCCTTTTTGCGATCAATGATGCGCACGTAGCCGGCCTCGTCCACCACCGCAATGTCGCCGGTGCGCAGGAATCCGTCCGCCATCATCACCTTGGCGGTCTCGTCGGGACGCCGCCAATAGCCCTTCATCACCTGGGGGCCGCGCACGCAGAGCTCGCCGGCATCGCCGACCGGAAGGTCGTGGCCCTGGTCGTCGCGGATCGCGATCTCGGTCGACGGCAGGGGAAGCCCGATGGATCCGTTGTACTCGGGCAGATTCAGTGGATTGACCGTAACAGCCGGCGAGGTTTCCGTGAGGCCGTAGGCTTCGATCAGGGGTTTCCCAGTGACCTGCTGCCAACGTTTTGCCACCGACTCGCGGATGGCCGAGCCGCCGCCGAGACAAACTTTCAGCCGAGAGAAATCCAGCTTGGCAAAGTCTGGGTCGTTGAGCAGGGCGTTGTACAGCGTGTTGACGCCCGTAATAACGCTGAAGGGATGCCGCGCCAGCTCCTTCACAAACCGGGAAATGTCGCGCGGATTGGTGATGAGGACGTTGGTGGCGCCGATCTTGAGGAACACCAGGCAATTCGCGGTCAGCGCAAAAACATGATACAGCGGCAGCGGCGTGATGATAGTCTCACGGCCCTCCTCCAGGAACGATTTGAGCCACGCGTGCGCCTGCTGCAGGTTGGCGACCATGTTGGCGTGGCTGAGCATGGCGCCCTTGGGAACGCCGGTGGTTCCGCCGGTATATTGCAGGAAGGCGATGTCGTCCGGTCGCACGTCGACCGGCTTCCATTCGCCACCGGCGGCCTGCCGCAGGGCCGATCGGAACGACATGGCGCCCGGAATGTGCCACGCCGGCACCATTCGCTTGATGAACCGGACGACGAAGTTGACCGTCGTCCGCTTAGGGAAGCCGAGCAGGTCGCCGAGTTGCGTGACGATGACGTGCTTGACGGCGGTCCTGGCGACGACCTGCGCGAGGGTCGAGGCGAAGTTCGCCAGGATGACGATCGCCTCGGCGCCGGAGTCCTGCAACTGATGTTCTAGCTCGCGGGGGGTATAGAGCGGGTTGCAGTTCACCACAGTGTAGCCGGCGCGCAGCGCGCCGAATAGCGAGACCGGGTACTGCAGGATGTTGGGCATCATCAGCGCGACGCGCGTACCCTGCGGAAGCTTTAACGTACCTTGCAGGTAGCCGGCGAAACACCGGCTCAGCCAATCGAGCTGGCGATAAGTGATCGCTGTCCCCATGTTGACGTAGGCGGCGCGCGCCGCGTACGCAGCCACGCTGGCGTCGAACAGTTCACCGATCGAGCGATACGCACCTACATCGACCGTGGCGGGCACGCCCGGCGGGTAGCTCCTGAGCCAAATCAGCTCCATGGCCGCTCCCTTTGCACCTTATTTTAGTTATTTGCCCAACCGCGTTATTGATCTATGTCAGCCGTCGCCACATCCGATCACATTAACTTCACGATCGTGCGCGATGCGACCGCGAGGGAGTAAACATGGTGGCGCGGCGGCTGCGCCTTTGTCTGGGCATGGAGGCGGTGATCCTGCTCTTCGCATCGGCGTTGCTTGTGCAGGCGATGGGTTGGAGTTCGAGCACAGCCGCGGTCCTTGCTATTGCCGCTTTCTTTGCCGTGAATTCCGCCCCCATCATCATCACGTATCCAATTGCCCTTCATTACCGTCGGCGGGTGACCGCAGTTCCGAGGAGCGGTTCGTTGCGCGTCTTGCGCGGCATGGTCAACGAATGGCTCGCCTTTCTGGCGGTGTTTGTGCTGATTCAGCCGTTCGAGCGCAGGTGGATGGGCAGTGACGCCGTGGGGCGCGTTCATGACCGGCGACCTGCGGTGCTGCTGGTACACGGTTACGCCTGCAATCGGGGTCAGTGGTGGTGGTTGCGGCGCCGCCTGCGCGCCGGAGGTTTTGCCGTGACGACGATCAATCTGGAACCGCCGCTCGCGGACATCGATTGCTTCGCCGGGCAGCTGCACGCCCGCATCGAGGCGCTGCTCGCGGAGACCGGTGTCGACCGCGTGGCGCTGGTCGCGCACAGCATGGGCGGGCTGGCGTCGCGTGCCTATCTGCGGCGGCATGGGTGCGGGCGCGTGACCACGCTAATCACTCTGGCATCGCCACACCACGGCACTCTTTTCGCCCGTCTGATCCCGGGACGCAATGCGCGCCAGATGGAGCCCGACAATGATTGGATCCGGCAACTGGGCGACCAGGAATCTTTCGCCGTACCGGTGGTGAGCATCTGGGGCGCCATCGACGAGTTCATGGTGCCGCAGGACAGCAGCCGATTGGCGGGCGCGCGCGACATGGCGTTCGCGACCCTCGGCCATTTGTCCATGCTATTCTCGCCTGCGGTGCTGCAATGCCTGCAGGCCGAGCTGGAGAGGCCCGGATCGCGTCAGTAGTGCAGGCCACGCAACATCTGCGTGAACGCGATCTGGTCGGCCGTCGGCACTTCGCTGCCGATCTTTTCACCTGCTGCTGCTGTCGAATCCGGAAACATGCGGAAAGTGGCGTTTAGGATGGTCTGCCCGAGCCGCGGCGTCAGCGCCTGCACGATCTGGCTGAAGACACCCAGGCGCGTGGTGACGCGTACTGGCCGCCGGATAATCGCATCGGCGATGAATTCGGCTGCCTCCTCCGGCGTCATAGCGGGGACGTGGTCGTAGAATTTGGTCGGCGCGATCATCGGGGTGCGCACCAGCCCAAAGTTGACGATGGTGAAATCGACGCCACGGTCGAGGAACTCACCGGCGGCGCACTGCGTCCACGCTTCCAACGCGGCCTTCGATGCCACATAGGCTGAGAATCGCGGCGCGCCAGCGAGAACGCCAATCGATGAAATGTTGATGACGTGGCCGTGCTGCTTCTTTACCATTTCGGGCAGCAAGCCCATCGTCAACTGTACGCATCCAAAATAGTTGATGCGCATTGTTCGTTCGAAATCATGCAGCCGATCGTATGAATGTTCTATCCCGCGTCGAATTGAGCGGCCAGCATTGTTGACCAGAATGTCGACGCCCCCGTGCTCGGCGATGATCGTCTTGATGAGCGCGTCACACTGGGCCGGATCGGCGATATCCGCCGCATAGGTAACGAGCGATAATCCGCGCGCGGCCGCCTCCCGCCGGGTCATTGCCAGCTTCTCCGCATCGCGGGCGGCGATAATGGTAACGGCACCTGCGGCGGCGATCTTGAAGGCGGTGGCCTTGCCAATCCCGGAGGAGCCGCCGGTGATCAGCACGACGCGGTTGGCGATGCGGCCGCGCAGCGAGCGGTCGACGTGGAGGTCCGGATCAAGGTGACGTTCCCAGTAATCCCATAGCCGCCAAGCATAGTCCTCGAGCCGCGGCACGCGGATGCCGGCCGGCTCCAGCAGCCGCTGCGCTTCGCGACCGTCGAACCGCGTCGGGTCGTTCACGAATTGGAGTATGCCGTCGGGCAGCCCGAGGTCCTTCATGACGGCTTCGCCGATGCGGCGGGCCGGCGTCAGCGCTGCCAAGCTGTCGAGGACGCCACGCGGGATGAGGCCGAGCAGCGCCGCGTTGATGCGAATGACCATGTCGGGCGCGTGCGCGGCCCGGCCGAACATCGCTAGGATATCGCCGACGCGGTGCGGATTCGGATCCGTCAGGTGAAAGCAGCGCGCGTCCTGTCCATCGAGGTGGGCGAGGTAATCGAGTGCGGAAACGACGAAGTCGACCGGGACCAGATTGATGCGTCCGCCCTCGATTCCGACGCTAGGCAGCCAAGGCGGCAGCAATCTGCGCAGTTTCTGGATCAGCTTGAAGAAATAGTAGGGACCATCGACCTTGTCCATTTCGCCGGTCCTGGAATCGCCGACCACGATGCCCGGCCGATAGATGCGCCACGGCAGCCGGCATTCGCCGCGGATTACCTTCTCAGCCTGAAATTTGCTGGCGAAATAGGGATGCTCCAGATTCTCCGCCTCCTCGAACATATCCTCGCGGAACACTCCCGGATAAAGGCCGGCCGCCGCGATCGAGCTCATGTGGTGGAAGCGTTTGGCGCCAATCGCCTCGGCAAAGCGCACCGCGTTGCGCGTGCCGTCGACGTTGGTCGTCATCTCAGTCGCGGGATCGGCATCGAGCGAATAGACCGCGCCCAAGTGGAAGACGTGGTCGACCCTGTTCTTCAGCACCGCAAAATCATCGGCCGCCACGCCCAGTCCCGGCTTGGTCAGGTCCCCGGCAACCGGGATGGTGCTGTTTCCGCCGGCCTCCCAATAACCCCGCAGCTTCGCAAGCCGCTCGGCCGAGGGATCGCGCAGCAGGAAATACACGGTGGACCCGGGATGCGATAACAACGTGCGGACGAGCCGCTTGCCGATAAAGCCACTGGCACCGGTCACGAAATAAATCATGTCCTGCGTCCTGAGCCGGGGTGATGCCCGGCTGCTCATGCATGATTGCCATGCGAACCTGCCCACGGGCCCACACCGCGAGGCCGCTGTAAGGTCTACCTGCGCAAAGGCTGCAGCTTTGATATTCCTCAAAGCCAAGTTGCAAGAAGCAGCCATGATCTCAATCACGAGCGGGCACGGGCCCGACCGACTGAAGGAGCGAGAGATGGCGAAGAAAGTGAAGAAAGTAGCGGCCGCGGCGGGCGACCAGTGGGCGACAATGATCCGTGACTCGGCAACACAGATCTGGCTCGCGGGACTTGGCGCCTTTTCCAAGGCGCAGAAGGAAGGCACCCAGTTGTTCAACACCCTGGTAAAGGAAGGCGAGGCGGCTCAGAAGCGGACCAAGAAGGCCGCCGGCGACACGGTCGCGGCGTTGCGCGGCAATGCGACCGGGGCGTGGGACAAGCTCGGGCACGTGTTTGAACAACGCGTTGCCGATGCGCTGCACAGCCTCAACATGCCCACAAAGAAGGACCTTGACCATCTTTCCCGGCGCGTCACGGAGTTGACATCGGTCACTCACAAGCTCTCCACCAAGATGGGCCACGAGAAACGCCCACGGGCGTAGTGCGTTGACGAACGGCGGCTATCGCGGCGAAGCACGTGAAGCGAGCCCGGAAAGACACTCCTGCTCGAGAGAGCAGCGTGACGCATCGAGCAAGAGGCGTCGCCTTGGCTGGCGGCGGCCCTTTGGGCGCAATCTACGAGATTGGCACGCTTGTAGCGCTTGACGAGGTCTTGCGCGGCTTTGATCTCACCGACTGCGGCGTCTACGTGGGCGTCAGTTCCGGCAGCTTTATCGCCGCCGGGCTCGCCAACGGTTTGACGCCGCGGGCGATGTACCAAATGTTCATCGAGAGCGAGGCCGCCGACGATCCGTTCGAGCCTGAGGTGCTGATGCGTCCGGCGCTGAAAGAAATTGCGCGACGGCTGGCCTTGCTGCCGCACCTGCTCAAATCGTCTGCCCAGGATTACCTGACGTTCCCGCGGTCGCGCGGCTTTGTCGAATCGTATTGGCAGCTCGCGCATGCTTTGCCGACGGGGATCTTCGACAATTCGAGAATCGACGAATATCTCACCGGCCTGTTCTCGACGCCCGGCCGCACCAACGACTTCCGCAAGTTGCGCCGCAAGCTGTTCCTGGTGGCGACTGATCTTGATTC
>JBARNC010000064.1:0-8458 GCA_049802775.1 Pseudolabrys sp.
GGCTTTTCAGCGCTCTCGCGGAAGCAGGCTTGCCAGTGATCTGTGTCGAGACGCGCCACATGCGGGCGGTGTTGCAGGCGCAGATCAACAAGACTGACCGCAACGACGCGCGCGGCATCGCACAGACGCCTGAACAAAGTCCCCGGATTTCCCCCGTATTGGGGCGGGAGCTTCGCGTTTCGTTCTGCCGGTACTTGCCGAATGCGCTTTCGGCGATTGATACAAAATCCTAAATTTCATGGGCTTGTGTGGTGCTGCCGGAGTGGATTGAACACTCGACCTCCCCCTTACCAAGGGGGTGCTCTACCACTGAGCTACGGCAGCAAAGGTCGCGCAAAAGAAATGGCGCCGCGCGAACGCGCCGGAAACTGCCATAATGGCCCCCCGTGAGGCAAGGCGATGGCTCAGCTTGCGGAGCGCGCCGGCGGGCGGATAATGCGGCAAATGGGACGGGTTGGTGACAACAACGACGCAAAGAAGACCGGTAACCGCGAGGGGCGTCTTGCGGCGGCTTTGCGTGAAAACTTGCGCAGGCGCAAGGCGCAAGAGCGGGGGCGCAGCGCACCGCCGGCCACCGAAAGCCCGAAAAAGCCGGGCTCGGCTCCCCGCGAGGACTCAATTCGTTGAAGAAGTGACATTTAACCGCAATTTCGCGGCGGAGGTGCTAACCTTTTAAAATATCGGGCCTGCAAAAACGTGGCGTGCGGTTCTCAGGCTAATTTGGTACGGCCCGATAGCTGCAAGTAGGTGGGCGAGCATGGATCGAATACGCATAGTCGGCGGGCAACGTCTGAGCGGCACGATACCGATTTCGGGCGCCAAGAACGCAACGCTCCCCTTGATGATCGCGAGTCTCCTGACTGAGGATACCTTGATCCTCGAGAACGTCCCGCGATTGGCCGACGTTATTCAGCTTCAGCGCATTCTCGGCAACCACGGTGTTGATGTCATGATCGCCGGCAAACGGCCCGGTGATGACCCTAACCAAGGCCGTACCATTCATATCTCGGCGAAGCACATCGTCGACACGACCGCTCCATACGATCTGGTCTCCAAGATGCGGGCGAGCTTTTGGGTGGTAGCGCCTCTCGTCGCGCGGATGGGTGAAGCCAAGGTGTCGATGCCCGGTGGATGCGCAATCGGCACACGGCCGGTGGATTTGCTGATCATGGCCCTAGAGAAACTTGGTGCCGACATCGAAATCGAAAGCGGTTATGTCATCGCACGCGCCAGGAAAGGGCTGCGCGGCGGTGAGATTGTATTTCCGAAGGCGACTGTCGGCGGCACCCACACGGCCTTGATGGCCGCATCGCTGGCGACCGGCACCACCGTGATCGAAAATGCTGCGCGCGAACCCGAGATTGCTGACGTCGCCGAATGCCTCAACAAGATGGGCGCGAAAATCTCGGGCGCTGGGACTTCTCGGATCGTCATTGAAGGTGTGCCGAAACTGCATGGCGCACGCCATACAGTGCTGCCCGACCGGATCGAGACGGGGACTTACGCGATGGCCGTGGCGATGACCGGCGGCGAAGTGTTGTTACAGAATACGCGTCCCGAGCTGTTACAGTCGGCGCTCGACGTGCTGGCGCAGGCCGGAGCCACAGTGACGCCGACGAACGAAGGCATCCGTATCGCTCGGAACGGGACGGCGCTTGCCCCGGTCGACGTTACGACTGCGCCATTCCCGGGCTTTCCCACCGATTTGCAAGCGCAGTTGATGGCGTTGATGACGCTGGCTAAGGGCACTTCGTACATCACCGAGACCATTTTCGAAAACCGTTTTATGCACGTTCAGGAGTTGGCCCGCCTTGGCGCGCACATTCAACTTGACGGTGAAACCGCCACCATCGAGGGTGTCGATCACCTCAAAGGCGCGCCTGTGATGGCGACCGACCTACGCGCTTCGGTGTCGCTGGTGATTGCGGCACTGGCCGCCGAGGGTGAAACCCTGGTTAACCGCGTCTATCACCTCGATCGCGGCTTCGAGCGGCTCGAGGACAAGCTCGCCCGCTGTGGCGCAGCGATCGAACGCATCAGCGCCTAGACGAAGTCACTCCGCTCGTTCACGATCCCGCCGGCAAGGCGGGAGGAATTCGTCGTGGCTGAGATAAAGGTAATGAGTGCAGGTGCCGTGAAGTCGATGGTCGCGGCGCTTGGCGCTGAGTTCGAACGCGAGACGGGCGACAAGCTCAATCTGAATTTCGGTACGGCCGGGTCTCTGCGCGAGCGCATAAAGAATGGAGAGACCGCAGACCTCGTCGTCTTGTCGGAATCCGCGATCGCTGAGCTCGTAAAGCTTGACCTTGTTGTGCCAGGCAGCTGCACCGATCTTGGCCGCACCGTCACCGGGGTGGTGGTGCGTGAGGGCGCGCGCATCCCCGAGATTTCCACGCCTGAAGCATTCAAGCAGGTGTTTCTGAAGGCTCGCTCCGTCGCCTACACAGATCCGAGTGCGGGCGGCTCCGGCGGCATCATGTTTTCAGCGTTGCTGCAGAAGCTCGGGATTGCCGACGAGATCAACAAGAAGGCGGTGCTAGGAAAGGGTGGCCATGACGTCGCGATATCGATCGCGGAAGGCCGGGCCGAAATTGGCACCACTTTCATTAGCGAGGTTCTGCCGGTGAAAGGCACCAAGGTAGTAGGTCCGTTGCCGGGCGAATTGCACAGTGCCAATACCTATACGGCAGCCATTCACTCACACGCTACCTCGCGTAAAGGCGCCGAGGCCTTCTTGCGCAAACTGACCGACCCGGCGAGCCGCCCCCGCTGGACCGCAGCCGGCCTGGAGCCCGCGTTCCCGGACCGCTGAGCATCTTGCACGGCGCGCTAGCCTTGCCTAATTACGCGGGGGGAGGGAGCGCGACGCCTGTGGACACGCTGAAATTCGTAGTCCTTGACGAGGAGGATCTCGAGGTCGCCTCCACCCACTTGCAGGATGCGGTGGTCAAGGTCTGCGACATCCTGTGGCGACCGCAGGAAAAGCGCGTGGTGGTGGCGCTCAACCGCTTTGACTGGGAGAGTGCGCAGACTGCCAATCCGGAATATCGAAGGCGGCGGACCGCCTTGCGCTTTGAGCGCGTATTGTCCTGCAAATGTCGGCAAATAGACCCTGCCCGTAAAGACGCGGTGCTCAATCTCCTGGCGGTCGAATTTTCCGAAACCGAAGCGCCCTCGGGCATGGTCACGCTGACCTTTTCAGGCGGGGCGACGATGCGGTTCGATGTCGAGTGCCTGGAGGCCGAACTGGCCGATCTCGGCCCATCCTGGACAACCACCGTCTGTCCCGCCCACGCACATCTCGACGAGCCCGCGAAATCCGGCCGGGGCTGATCTCATTCCGGCCCTTTTGCGTCGCGGCGCTGCGTCAGGGTTGACGTCAAGGCGCGCATCACCCATTGACCTGTCGTCCGGCTACAAGCCGGCAGGATCACGCCATGCCCCTTCGCTTGGACAGTCAAAGCGCGAATTTTCCCGAGCGTTTTCGCAGCTTTCTCACCTTGAAACGCGAGGCCGGGCAGGGCGTGGAGCAGGTCGTGCGCGGTATTGTCGCCGACGTGGCGGCGCGTGGCGACACTGCATTGCTCGAATTGACTGCCAAGTTTGACCGGATCGATCTTGCCAAGACGGGCTTACGCGTAACTGCCGCCGAGATTGAGAGGGCGGAGAAGGCCTGCCAGGGTGAGTCGCTCTCGGCACTCAAGCTCGCCCGCGACCGCATTGAAGCTTATCATCACCGCCAAAAGCCTAGTGACGATCGTTTTACCGATCCTCTCGGCGTCGAGATGGGCGCGAAGTGGACAGCGATCGAGGCGGTCGGCCTGTACGTGCCGGGTGGCACCGCGGCTTATCCATCGTCCGTCCTCATGAATGCGGTGCCGGCCAAGGTTGCCGGCGTACCAAGGTTGGCCATGGTCGTCCCGGCGCCCGATGGCAAGCTTAGCCCTCTGGTACTGGCCGCAGCCCGGCTTGCTGGCGTCGACGAGATCTATCGTGTCGGCGGCGCACAGGCGGTGGCGGCACTCGCCTACGGAACCCAAAGCATTGCGCCCGTTGCCAAGATTGTCGGGCCCGGCAACGCCTATGTCGCGGCCGCAAAGCGCCTGGTGTTCGGCAAGGTCGGTATCGACATGATCGCCGGTCCATCCGAAGTGCTGATACTGGCCGACAATACCGGCAATGCCGACTGGATTGCTGCCGATCTTCTGGCGCAGGCTGAACACGATGCAAGCGCACAGTCGATCCTAATTACCGACGATGCTGCGCTTGCCTCGCAGGTCGAAAAGTTCGTCGAGTCTCAACTCAAGACGCTCTCTCGCGCAAACGTCGCGAGCATGTCATGGAGTGATTTCGGAGCCATCATCGTTGTGCCTAAGCTTGTCGATGCGATCACACTCGTTGATCAGCTTGCGCCCGAGCATCTCGAAATAATCGCGGCCGATGCCGAGCGACTTGTCACCGGAATTCGCAATGCCGGCGCTATTTTTATAGGCGCTTATACGCCGGAAGCGATTGGTGATTATGTTGCGGGGTCAAACCACGTGCTGCCAACCGCGCGTTCAGCGCGCTTCTCATCCGGTCTCGGGGTGCTCGACTTTATGAAGCGTACTTCATTACTAAAATGTGGTCCGGAGCAATTGCGCTCGCTCGGGCCCTCGGCGATTGCGCTCAGCCAGGCGGAAGGCTTAAGTGCGCACGCTCGCTCTGTGGCGATCCGCCTCAATCAGAAATGAACCCGACGAAATCAACGCCTGCTGCGATGAAGCGGCGTCTTGTTGGAGTCGTTCTCGATGAGGAGTCGATCGGCCGATCAAATCCGGACGTCGAGCACGAGCGTCAGGTCGCAATCTACGACCTGCTCGAGCAAAACTCATTTGAGCCGGTCGGGCATGACGATGGTCCTTACGCGCTTCATTTGAGCGTCACCGGAAACCGTTTGGTTTTCGATATTCGGCGCGAGAATGGCACGCCGGTGGTCGCGCATTTATTCTCACTCTCGCCGCTGCGCCGGATCGTCAAGGACTACTACATGATCTGCGACAGCTATTATCAGGCAATCCGCACCGCGACACCCGACAAGATCGAAGCAATCGATATGGGCCGGCGCGCCATCCACAATGATGGCTCGCGTATCTTGATGGAGCGGCTCAAGGGAAAAGTAACGGTCGATGTCGACACTGCGCGCCGCCTGTTCACATTGATCTGCGTGCTGCACTGGAAGGGCTAGAGCATGATCCCGAAAAGCGGATACTGGTTTTCGATCAAGATCATGCTCGGGCAATAAACTGCGGATGACCGCACCCGAGCGCTCTTCGCGCCCCCACGCGGTCCTGTTTGCCTGCGGTATGAACGCCCTGCGCTCGCCGATGGCCGCTGGGCTGCTCCAACAGATGTTGGGAACGACTGTCTATGTCGGCTCAGCCGGGGTGCAGAAGGGCGAACTCGATCCCTTCGCGGTCGCCGCGATGGAGGAAATCGGTATAGACATCTCCCGTCACAAGCCGATTACGTTCGAAGAACTAGATGACCTGGAAAGGCTCAATTTCGATCTCATCGTGACGCTCTCGCCGCCCGCCCATCACAAGGCATTGGAATTAACCCGAAAGATAGCGGCCGAAGTCGAATATTGGCCGATGGCGGATCCGACCGTCGGTGAAGGCAGCCGCGAACAGCGGCTCAATGCGTATCGTGAAGTGCGGGATCAGTTGATAGCTCGAATACGTGAGCGTTTCGGGCAGCCGCGCGGTGGCAATGAATGAGGCCGCCGGCCGCGTGTCGGGTTGTGAAAATGGGCCCATTCCGCTAGCTTCCGCGCCCATTCAAATCGTTTCTCAAATCATCGCTACCACGCGGACAGATGATCGGTCGTCCCAAATTCGTGCTCGCTTCCGGTTCGCCTCGCCGACTTGCCCTGATCAATCAGGCCGGAATTGAACCCGACGCGCTCAAGCCCGCGGACCTCGACGAGACCCCGCGTCGCGGCGAGATTCCGCGCGCCTACGCGACTCGGCTCGCCCAGGCTAAGGCCACGGCGGCTTTGGAAAATGTGAACCTGGATGACGAATTGCGCGGCGCTTATATTCTGGCCGCCGATACGGTGGTGGCGGTTGGCCGGCGTATTCTTCCCAAGGCAGAGTTGCTCGATGAGGCGGCGCAATGCCTGCGCCTGCTTTCGGGTCGCAATCACCGCGTCTACACCGCTATTTGCCTGGTCACCCCGAAAGGGACGTTCCGCCAGCGCCTTGTGGAAACGCGTGTACGTTTCAAACGGCTGTCGGAGGAAGATATCGAAGCCTATCTTGCCTCGGGCGAATGGCGCGGCAAGGCGGGGGGCTACGCGGCACAAGGTATTGCCGGCAGTTTCATCGTGAAGATCGTCGGCTCATATACCAATGTTGTCGGCCTGCCGCTTTACGAAGTCATGACGCTACTGGGCGGCGAGGGCTATCCGATTCGCTTCGGCTGGCTGAACGCGGTGTGACAGGTTGCGTGACCCGTCACCAGGAAGCGAGCGCTTATGAACGAAATCGACCGCAAAGCATCCGCTGCGCGTTCTTGCCCCATCTGCGGCAAGCCGGTCGAACCCGCATTCAAGCCGTTCTGCTCCAAGCGCTGCGCGGATATCGATCTCAATCGATGGCTTTCCGGTGTCTATGCGGTTCCGGCGAAGGAGGATGAAGACGAGGATGGTGACCGGCCGGCCGAAAGTGAAACGGGCGAGAAATGACCACGCGAGCCAATGATTGGCCGGATCGGCTGTTCGAAACGCTCAAAGGTGGAGGCGTGCGACAGGTCGGCTATGTGCCCGATGCCGGCCACGCGCGTTTGATTGACCGCTGTCGCGCCGACAGTGAAATTCGCGACGTGGTGCTCACGACGGAAGAAGAGGGCGTCGCGCTGGCGGCAGGCGCCTGGCTCGGTGGCGAGCGTGCCGCGCTGCTGATGCAATCGAGCGGCGTCGGCAATTGCATCAATATGTTTTCGCTGGCGCGGACCTGTCGATTTCCACTGCTGATGTTGATCACGATGCGTGGTGAGTGGGAGGAGTTCAATCCATGGCAGGTGCCGATGGGATCGATCGTCGATCCCGTGCTAAAGCTGTGTGAGGCCGAGGTCTACCGCGCGCACACGCCGGAAGAAGTCGCCGGTGCCGCCGAACGCGCTGTGCAACAGGCTTTCGGGGGCGAACGCATCGCCGCAGTGATCCTGTCGCAACAGCTGATCGGCAAGAAGGTGTGGGCCAAATGAGGCTCGAACGCCGCGCCGCCATGGCCACGCTGCTCGCCAATCGCGGCGATGATCTGCTGCTGATTCCCGGCCTTGGCTCGACCGCTTGGGATGCGGCAGCCGCTGGTGACGACGACCGCAATTTCTATCTCTGGGGCGCCATGGGCGGCGCCGCCATGATTGGTCTGGGCCTCGCGTTAGCGCAGACGAAGCGGCGCGTCGCCGTGATCACAGGCGATGGGGAGATGCTGATGGGGCTCGGTTCGCTCGCGACCATCGGCATCCAGCAGCCGCCCAATCTCGCTGTGATTGTGTTTGATAATGGCGTTTATGGCGAAACCGGTATGCAGCCGAGCCATACTCAAAGCGGAGTCGACCTCATTGGTGCCGCTGGCGCCTGCGGCATCGGGACGTGTCTCGATGTCCGCGATGAGGGTGCCTTGGCCGATCTTGCCAGCCGGCTGAAACGTCTCCGCGAGACGCTTTTCGCGCGCGTACTAATTGCAGTCGAGGAGCCACCCCGCGTGCTGCCGCTGCGCGATGGCGTTGTGCTGAAAGAGCGGTTCCGCACAGCTATTGGCATCAAACCATAGGTCCGGCGTGCTGGGGCGGTGTTCTGGACAGTGTAGATTCGAGCCTTTATAACGCCCGCGCCTTGCTCAGTGGCCCATTTGGGCCGGCCCGGCGCCCAGGTAGCTCAGTTGGTAGAGCACGTGACTGAAAATCACGGTGTCGGTGGTTCAATTCCGCCCCTGGGCACCACAGATTCAGAAATAAAAACAAATAGTTATTAAACTCTACCTTTATTGCGGACGTTGAAAGATTTTTCTACAGGGGCACACTGGGGGCACAGTCGCGACTACTACGTCTATGACGTCGATCACCAGATTGGCCGCAGACGCATGCAATGGTGCCGCCGCTACCACCGCGGTGTTGCCGATTGGAAACACAGCTGCAGAGCGACTCTAGAGGTATCGTCTCAGGCGAACTCGGGATTTCAATCAAATTCGGCAAATTCCCGGTCAATTTAATGCGGCGAATAATGTGGCATTTTGATCGGCCATCCGAATACGTTTTCCGCCGATTATTAATAATCACAAGGTCAAACCACGAGATTCTCAAACCATTATTGATTCGATAAAATACCCTGCCAGGCCGTTATCGGCTCGGGCGAACTGGTTATTTTTATAACGTTTTGGTGATGAATTTCTATTTTTGGAAACACTAATTT
>JBARNC010000065.1:0-40957 GCA_049802775.1 Pseudolabrys sp.
ATCGACGCTGCGTGAGACATCGGCTGCCAGCACGAGAAGAAGATCAACCGGTTCGGCAGCTCGCATCGGCGAGGTGCCAAATATTGCAATCGCGAGCGCGAACACGATTGATGCGCGGCGGAACAGCTGGCCCATGGAAAGGAGCTTATCCGATTTCGGAATTATTGCGCCAGCACTCGCGTAACTGGAAAAACCACTTCGACCAGCGTTCCATCGCCGCCTTTGCTGGTTATGCGGAAACGGGCTTGATTGGCTTCGACCAGAGCTTTGGTTATCGGCAGGCCAAGGCCGCTCCCGGTAGAGCCCAACTGGACGGCCGTAGCGACCTGACGGAACGGTTCAAGCGCACTCTCCAAATCCTTCTCGTTCATTCCAATACCAGTATCACGGACGCGCAGCACGACCTCTTGGTTATCAGTCAAGGCGGTCGAGACGATCACCTGACCGCCAGCATGGGTGAACTTGATGGAGTTCGACAATAGGTTAAGCGCGATCTGACGCATTGAGCGCGCATCTGCGACAATCTGCGGTAGATTCGTGGATAGCGACGTGCGGATAATGACGCGCTCGCGGCTGGCCTGTTGCTGCATGATGGCTACGCATTGCTGAATTACGTCGTTGAGATTGACGCTGACGAACGTGAGCTCGAGCTTTCCCGCCTCGATTTTCGATAGGTCAACCAGATCGGTGAGCAGCGACATAAGATGGCCGCCAGAGGCGCGGATGTCCTTCAGGTATTGTCGGTACCGTTCGTTGCCGACGGGGCCGAAACGCTCGTCCACCATCACTTCGGAAAAACCGATGATCGCGTTAAGGGGTGTACGAATTTCGTGACTGATCTTGGCAAGAAATTCGGACTTCGCGATGGAGGCTTTCTCGGCTGTCTGCTTGGCATTTGCTAGTTCTTCCGCAGAGTGCTTCCAGACGGTGATGTCGCGCAACACCACACACAACTTCTCGCCGCCTTCAATCCGGCCCAAGGTGATGTACAGCGGAACCAGCCCGCCCTGGTGCACGCGTCCAATCGCCTCATAGCCGGCATCGAGTACACCGGCGCCAGTGCTGTGCGCGAGCCGGTCGAGATGTTCAAGTGCGGAATGGCGGCATTCCGGCGCCAGCAGATCGCCGAATGAATGCCCGGCAGGTTCGTAGCCGAAGAGCGCCTCGGCGCTGCGGTTGGCAGAAATTATGCGACCGGTGAGGTCAAGCACCAGTACCCCATCCGTAGCGGTATCGAGAATTGCCCTGAGCTCGCGGTTCTCGCTTTCGGCGTGGCGTAGCGAGGTGTTTGCGGACTTTTCATCACTCCCAATTCGTGTATCGATCATCAGCACCAGCGCGTTCTCATTGTTCCAGACTGCGCTGAACAGGCGACCTTCGACAGGTTTCTGGGCGCCGTTGATCGTGGCAATTGTCAGAGATTTGGCGCCGTTTCTGGCATCCCGAGAAGACGATTTGTCCTTGCTTTCGATGAACAGGCTGTCGAGGCCTCCAGCCTCGTTAAGTGCTTCCAGTGTGGAGTAGCCGGTCCACTCGAGGAACGCCCGGTTGGCATAGATCAAACTATTCAGGCGGTAGACCAGAATGCCGACTGGCAAGCGATCGAGGATTGGTCGGCTTTCCTGGGCGTTGGAAACAATCTTCGGAAGCTCGCGCGCCGGTTGGCCAAGGGTGACCGATGGTTCGGCACTGAAATCGTCCGGGGCAGCTGGTCTGCCTTTGGCTGATGATTTTTTTAGGCGCTCGCTAAGCTCGCGGGCGAGTTCCTGAAACGCGCTACGCTCTCGGACAGTGAGTCTCGGTTCCTCCACCTGCGGCTCGTGCGTTGACGGAAAGGGCAAAACCTTGGATCCCGCTTCATTCGCTGGCGGCGACGTGGGTGCCGGCGTGTGCGCCGCGCGCCGCCGCCGAATTTCCTCCAAGCGGTCTACGTTGCGGCAGATCCCAAAACCACGAAAGCCCTTGAATTGCCGATCACGGTCGAACACGGGCAGACCCGACATCTCGACGGCCAAACGCTCTTCGATATGATCGGCCGGCCAAAACAGGACGACACCGCTGAAAGTTTCTCGCGCCGAGAGCGCATTGGCGACTTGGCCCTGCGGATCGAGATTCAAGGTCTGGGCAATCTCAATCCAATTGCGGTCAAGTCCAGCAGCGGTTTTCGGTCCGAGCAGATTAGCGAATTCCTGGCTTGCAAGACTAAAGCGATCCTCAGCATCGGTCTGCCAGACAAATCGGAAGGGTACACGATTTGAATGCTCTTTCGATTCTACAGGTATTGGAGCTCTTGAAGGTGCAACGGCCGGGGCGCGCGCAAACGCACGAGTGCCGGACGTGGTTGCTGGATCGGTGAAGACGACCAGCAGCGCAAAAGTAGAGCCCGCACCGAGCTTGAGCATGCTGATATGCCCTGCCTGGATCTCTCCCTCGGCACTGCCGTTGAGGCTAGCTTCGCGGGCGAGTTTTTCTGCGCCAAGCGCGATCAAGTCGCGGTGATCACCAAGCAGCGCGCGTGCCGCAGGCCGGGTCTCGATCAGTTCGCCGTCGGCGGTGAAAATCGCCGCGGGATGCTGCACATCTTCGAGCAAACGGCTCGCCCGTTCGGGCAGGGCAAGATTCTTGCCGGCGCGTTCAGTCGATACGACCAATACAGCCGTGCCGTTTTGCGCGAGCGTGACGCGCGAGCACATACATATCAACGTCCCACCGATACTGGCCCCGAAACCGCGTAGCCGCTCGAGCCGCGGCGCGCCTCCTTTGGGCAACGTCGCAGCGAGTCGCAAGATCTGCGCGGATGCCACATTGCCCGCGCCGAAGCGAAGCGCTGCGACTGCGGCGAGTGAGGCGGCATCGAAAATTGATGCGCCTGTCGGGTTGGCCCATAGAATTCGGTCGGCGTCTGCGCTCCAGAGCCAGACCGGAGCAGGACTAAGCGCGTATGACGCTAATTTCGCATCACGCAGATATTCAAATTGCAAGTTGGCTTCCGTCATCGCGTTGTCGCAGAGATTACGGCTAATGAAACCTTAATACGGCTGCTTGAGAGCGGCGTCCACGACGTGGCGATGGCTCTCCAATAGCAAGCCGCAATAACCTTAATGCAGGCCAGTTCCACGACTGGCACCTGCGACGCGCCGACCTCGATAAGGTTAAGGCCGCCGGCAAATACTGGTGGGACATGCAGGAGGGATTTCATGGCGAAGGAAGGCAGTACGCGGTTCGATATTCCGGCCGATATGCTCGCCCTGGCGGAAAAGAGCGTCGAACAGGCCAAGCAGGCGTTCGATATCTTCATTTCAGCAGCGCAGCATGCAGTCCGCACCGCGGAAACTCAGGCGGCCACAGCGCAGGCCGGCGCCAAGCAGGTGGGCGAACTTGCCATGGGTTTTGCGGAGCGGAACATCGCGTCCTCGTTCGAATTTGCCCAGAAGCTGCTGCAAGCCAAAAAACCCAAAGACGTGATGGCGCTGCATGCGGAGTACGTAAATACCCAAATTGCGGCGCTGACCGATCAAGCCAAGGAACGGCGACAAGGTAGCCAGCGCTGAAGTTGCCCCGAGCTAGCGCTGGGTCGGACCTCGCCGGCACTGATTTCTCGCCTTTTGTGCAATGCAATATTTATATTGCATTGCACCAAAAATGGGAGTATAAGCTTTAGAAACTGACCGTCAGCGCACAATGGACGTGGGTCTGGTGGTCACCGAAATAGCGCGAGCCGATTTGCCGAGGGCGGTCGGCCCGATCGCCGAGAGTGCCCTCACCAGTCAAAGGGATGTGTCATGGCCGAAAACACTGTTTCCACAGCTGCTACCCCGAAAGCTAGATCGAAGCCGGTCGCTGTTGCCGCGCCCGCTTTCGAAATGCCCAAATTCGAAATTCCCAAGTTCGAAATGCCGAAATTCGAAGTACCCACGGCCTTCCGCGAGATCGCCGAAAAGGGCATCGCGCAGGCCAAGGAGAACTACGAGAAGGTCAAGGGTGCGGCCGAGCAGGCCACCGATGTGCTTGAGGAAACCTATTCCACGGCCTCCAAGGGCTGTGCGAGCTATGGTCTCAAGTTGGTTGAAACGACCCGCGCGAACAGCGACGCCGCTTTTGATCTGATGAGCGAACTGATTACCGCCAAGTCTTATTCGGAGGTAGTCGAGCTTTCCAGCGCGTATTTGCGCAAGCAATTCGACGCCTTGGTCGCACAGGCGAAGGAACTCGCCGAGCACGCGCAGAAGGTCGCGACCGATTCCGCCGAGCCGATCAAGGAAAGCATCAGCACCACCTTCAACAAGGCGGCCTGACGTTTCTCGCTATAGCGCATCGAAATAGTGAGTACGAAGCCCGGGCGGAAATGTCCGGGCTTCTTCTTTGCGAACAAAAACGGGGGCAAAGGGCCGCTTGCCAAAAGGCCGACCGGCACCTAGGTTCCGCCCGCTTGGGTCGAGCATCGAAGCCGATCGCGCGTGCAGGCGTAGCTCAGTTGGTTAGAGCGCTGGTCTGTGGAACCAGAGGTCGGTGGTTCAAGTCCACCCGCCTGTACCAGCGAATTACCCAAAGAAAAACGCCGGCGAACTCGTCGCCGACGTTCCACATTGTTTGTCCTTTTGCGCTTAGCGCCAGCTGTAACGGCCATTGTGCCGCGGCGGAGGCGGGATGTTGCGCGGTGGATAGGGGCGGGGTCCCCCCTGCGGTGCACCAAACATCCAATCGAAGAAGTTGTTGCCGCCGCCATAGCTGTAGCCGCCACCACCATACATGCCGACTGGCATGCGGACCGGCTTGGACGAGGTGTTCGGCGCCCGCTCAACCGCAATATCGGCGACCTTGCGCTCGCTGCTCTTGAGGATCGCGATCATCTTGGCATCTCGTCCGTAAACGTCTTCGCGCAACTGCAGCTTGCCGGCTTCGTCCACGAAGACAGTCTGATAGGTCAGATGCACCGGGATGAACTTCGGGAAGTTGATATTGATCTCGCTGCCGCCGAACATCGATTCCAGCTTCGCTTCGGTGTAGCGTTCTTTCGGCAGCACTAGCGACAGCAACTTTTCGCCGTAGGTCAACGGATTTTGTACCCGCATGCAGCCATGACTGAAGGCGCGCTTCTCCTTGGCGAAGAGGTATTTGTCTGGCGTGTCGTGCTGATAGACCAGGAACTTATTCGGGAAGTTGAAGCGGATGCGGCCGAGGGCATTGCCGGCGCCAGGCGGCTGCGAAATATGGATTGTTCCGTCGGCGTCCTGCGTCAGCCTAAGACCGATGCGATCGAGAGCCTGTGGATCTTGCTCCAAAGCCGGGAGATATTCCTTTTCGATAATTGATGGCGGTACATTCCAGGTCGGATTGACAGTGATGAATTTCATCTCTGCGCTAACCATTGGCGTGGCCAGACCCGGCTTGCCGGCAACGATCTTCGTCTTCCAATAGACCTTGCCGTCGTTGTAAAGCGTCAAGGTGTAGTCCGGCACGTTGACGATCACGTGTGGATTGCCGAGATTGCGCGGCAGCCAGCGCCAGCGCTCCATGTTGACGATGATCATATCGATCGGGTCGGCAGAAGCGTGACGCGCTTCCTTTTGCTCACCATTAAGCGCGCGAACAGTGTTGGGTCCGAGATTGCCGTCGACGCCAATGTCGCTTTCCGTCTGGAAAGTTTTCACCGCATCGCGCACCCCATCATCATAGAGCGGATTGTCTTTATCGCCCGCGACGTCGAGGCGCTTGCGCAGCGCCACCACGCGCGCGTCCTTCATGCCCGGGCGGAGGATCTTGCCGTCGGGTACCTGGACGCGTAGCTGCTCAGACTTCGCCTCGGCCCTGCTATCGGCGGCAACCGGACCCTTGCGTAGCTCCGCAAGCTTGGCCTTAAGCGCCTTGAATTCTGGCTGCGGCGGATTGAAGCCGTCGAGCACCCTGCCGGCATCGTTGCCGTCGGCAAGCTTGGCCAGCACGTCCGCTGGATCGGGCGCGACCAGATCATATTGAATGTCCGCGCCGACACGGGTGAAATGGATGCGCCCAATTTGTGCGTGGCGCGCGAACATAAGTGAAGTCGCGGTCAGTTTGAGCTCGGCTTCAGCCAGCACATCTGGGGTGACCGCAGACTTGAAGTCGGGGGTGCGATAGTCGCTCGGGTCGAGACCAACCGCGTCAGCCTGCGCCAGATAGGCAATTGCCGCTTTGGCGCGCTCATTGCCGGCATTGTTGCTTACCCACAAAGGCGCGTAGTTACGGGCACTGTAAAAAGCCTCGACAGCGGCGCGGTCTGTCTTGAGACCGACCAGACGTTCAAATTGCTGCCGGTTTCCGATTATCTCGCGCAGCTTGTCGGCGACGCCGCTGTCTGCAGTAGCAACTGGCGCTACGGTCGGGGCGGTAGCCGCCTTGGCTGGCTCCGCGGAGGGAGTTGCGACATTCTGCTTGGATTCATCCGTGATGATACTGGCTGGCGCAGCCTGTTTGGCGGGCGCCTCAACATCTTTGGCCGTCAGCGGTGGCGGCAGCGATGTATCCGGCATCGGCACCGAGGCCTCGACCGGTTTTTCGGTTTGCTGCGCCGCGCCGGCTTGGCTGGACAGGGCCAGCACCAGGGCGAGCGCTGTCGAAGTCAGCAGACGGTCAAATCGAGGACTTTTCACCGCATTTCTCCCAAACTGCCAGGGGCATAGGGCCCCTTATATGTCCATCCCAGTGTAACTGATAGCGCAGATCCAGTTACGTTTTTCCCAATAACCTGGCCAGAACGGGCGTCAACTGTGGCTATTTTGCACAACCGGCCAAAATCGGGCGATTCGCAGGTGATTTTAGCCAATCGAGCAGAGGGAGCCTAAGGCAACGGCCGGCCAAGCGGGCGGTTCCCGAGGGGTTTTCACCAGTTATACCCATGACTTTTATGTGAGGCGCGTTTATGGCCGCCCAGCGCTGCCGGCCGGCTCGCCGCTGATCGGCCGCCCCGAAGGGAACGAGGCTGCCGCTAAGCTCGCGCCGGTTGCGCCTCCGCCGACTCCGGCAGCGGCCGACAAGCTGCCAACCACCCAGCTCAAGCTGCCACCCGGCTTCAACATTGAGATCTATGCCAGCCGCATCGCCAATACGCGCTCACTACGCGTCGGTGATAAGGGCACCGTCTTCGTCGGCACTCGCTTCGGCAACAAGGTCACCGCCATCGCGAAGAAGGACAGCAAGACCGAGATCAAGACGATTGCGGAGGGGCTCTATCGCCCCAATGGCCTCGCCTATCACAACGGCACGCTCTATATCGCCGAGCTGTCGCAGATCTCCAAGATCGACAATGTTGAGGCCAATCTCGACAAGCCGCCAAAGCCGACGGTGATTTATAAAGATCTGCCGAAGGATGAGGCGCACGGCTGGAAATTCATCGCTATCGGCCAACAAGCTCTACTTGGAGGTCGGCCAGCCAGGCAACAACGTCCTCCACGACAAGGACCATGGCCAGATCCGCCGTATCAATCTTGACGGTACCGGCGCTGAAGTAGTCGCCAGGGGTGTGCGCCACTCAGTGGGATTCGACTGGAATCCGGTGAACAAGCAGCTCTATTTCTCCGACAACGGACGCGACTGGCTTTCTGAGGATGTTCCGCAGGACGAACTCAATCGCGACGAAAATCGGCGAGCATTTCGGCGCGCCCTATTGCTATCAGGGCAACATGCTCGATCCGGAATTCGCCGGCTTCCTGGTCGACAACAAAGATATTGGCCGTCCGGTGGATGTGGAAATTATGAAAGATGGATCGGTGCTGTTGTCCGACGACTGGAACGGTGTGATCTATCGCATCACCTACGGCAAGGCGAAGGTCGCCGGCCGGTAACGCGATTGTGCGGCCGGGGCTTTCTTATCCCCGGCCATTTTCGTCATTAAACGGAAAATCATGTCGATCATGATCTTGACGTGCCGCACCGCCGTCGTGGCGATATTCCTTTGCGCTATTAGTCAGCCGCTCCTGGCCGAAGCATTCGGAAAGCGTGTGGCGCCCTGCCTCGCGTGCCACGGCGAGAAAGGTCAGTCGGAACATCCGTTCGTGCCCTCGCTCGGCGGGCAATCGGCGCCCTACCTGCTAATCCAGCTTTATCTGTTCCGCGAAAATCAGCGGTCTTCCCTATCCCTGAAAGACAATCAGATGATCCAGGTCATGTCCGAGATGACGAAGGGGTTTTCTGACGACGATCTACGCAACTTTTCCGACTTTCTTTTCAAGCTGCCACCTCCGCAACTGCCGCAGGATATTCCGGACCAAGCGCGCATGCAGGCTGGTCGGACGCTGATCAGTCAGCATCGTTGTAATAGTTGTCACAATCTCGATTTGAGCGGCCGCGAAAATATTCCGCACATTGCCAACCAGCGTGAGGACTTTCTCGCGAAGACGCTGCGTGAGTATCGTGACAACATCCGGCACGGCTATGATGGCGTCATGGCCTCGGTGCTCGCGTCCGTAAACGACGCGCAAATTGCCGATCTCGCCTATTACATTGCGTGCTTTCGCTGATCGCGAATCCTTGATGGTCGCGTGAAAAAACCGAGCCCCGTGCGGGGCCCGGTTTAGTGATTGCCGACGTGGGGCCGGCAACTCTTCCAGAGGGGAACACGCTGCCCGCCGGCGATTCTGGGAGGATTCATCCAGCGTAACAGCAAGTTCATAGTATGCGAAGCATAGAATAGCACGACAACGCTGATGGCCGCATGACTGCCATGCGCAATAGCAATTCGTTGGGACGTCAACCGGTCGGCCAGACGGTGGGTACCGAATCGCCGATTCTTGCCGCGGGTTTATGACAAGACAAATCAGAAATGCCAGCGCTGCGCATTGGCGACCAGGAAGTCGCGGAAGACCTGGATGCGTGCGACCGATTTGAGTTCCTCCGGATAAACAAAATACGCATCGAGCGCGAGCGTGTCGGCCTCGCCGAACAACTGCACCAGCCCACCGTTCTCCTCGACCAGATAATCCGGCAGCACGGCGATTCCCAACCCGCGTTGGCAAGCTCGCAGAACGCCAAGCACGTTGTTCACTGTTAAATGCGGCGTGCGCGGGCCTTTGCCGTCGCGACCTATTTCCAGAAGCCAGCGCCGATTCTGTAGATGTGCTGGCACCACGTGGCCAGCGAGAAGAATGATGCGATGCTTGTCGAGCTCTTCATGTGTCCGCGGCGTGCCGAACCGCTTGAGGTAGTCGGGTGAGGCGTACGCATGGAAATGTACGGAAAATAGCTTACGTTGGATCAGATCGGGCTGGGTCGGCTGCCGCAGGCGGATAGCGACATCGGCCTCGCGCATCGCCAGGTCGAGCTCTTCATCAGTCGTGATCAGCGTGATCTGGATGTCTGGATATAGGTCCAGAAATTCGCCAAGCCGTGGCGTGAGCCAATGCACGCCGATACCTGGCGTGGTCGAGACCTTGAGTTCACCATTTGGACGTTCGCGGCTGTCGGTAAGCTTGGTGCGCGCCGCTTCCAGCTTCATGAACACTTCATGCGCCGTACGGTAAAGCAATTCGCCCTGCTCGGTGAGGATCAGGCCGCGTGCATGGCGGTGGAACAGCGATACCGAAAGCTCGGCTTCCAGAGCCGAAACCTGACGCGATACCGCCGACTGTGATAGCCCGAGCCGCTCGCCGGCGTGCGTAAACGAGCCGGCCTCCGCTGCGGCGTGAAACACCTTCAGCTTGTCCCAGTCCATCGACTTGTTGGGGGCCATAGCCTATTCCGCTGCCGCGCGCTGGTGCTGGTGCGCGGCCAGGAATTTTTCTGCTTCGAGCGCGGCCATGCAGCCCTGTCCGGCGGCGGTCACCGCCTGTCGATAAATATCGTCGGTGACGTCGCCCGCCGCAAACACGCCGGGCACCGAGGTAGCCGTGGAGTGCCGGGCTGTGATGATATAGCCGGACGGCTTCATCTGGACCTGACCAGCGAACAATTCTGAGGCCGGCGAGTGGCCGATCGCAATGAACACGCCGTCGACACGGTGTTCCGCGACAGCGCCGGTCTTCACGTTTTTGAGCCGCACCCCGCTAACCTTCAGCGGGTTATCACCACCGGTGACGTCTTCGAGCACGCTGTCCCAGATCACTTCGATCTTGGGATGTTTGAACAACCGATCCTGCAAAATTTTTTCAGCCCGAAATGCGTCGCGCCGGTGCACCACCGTGACCTTGGAAGCAAAATTGGTCAGGAACAGCGCTTCTTCGACTGCGGTATTGCCGCCGCCGACGACAATCACTTCCTTGTTGCGGTAAAAGAATCCGTCACAAGTCGCGCACGCCGATACGCCGTAGCCTTTGAATTTTTGCTCGGACGGCAGATCGAGCCAGCGTGCCTGCGCGCCGGTCGCAATAATCAAGGCATCGACAAGATAGATGTCGCCGGAATCGCAGGTCAGCCGGAATGGCCGCGGCGCCAGTTCCACCTTGTTTACATGATCGGTCACGACGCGCGTGCCGACATGCTCGGCTTGCGCCTGCATCTGCTCCATCAGCCAAGGGCCTTGGATGACATCGGCGAAGCCCGGGTAGTTCTCGACGTCGGTGGTGATCGTGAGTTGGCCGCCAGGCTGGACGCCTTGAATCAGGATCGGCTCGAGCATGGCTCGCGCGGCATAAATGGCAGCGGTATAACCGGCCGGTCCCGAGCCGACGATCGCGACTTTGGTGTGCGTCGTTTTTGCCATGGTCTACGCCCCTCTGGATGGGCGTCGTCGAGCGCTTGTCGCTCAGGCGGCCGGATACTGGCCGGCTCTTTTGCCCGTGTTGCATGTATGGCTTCCGCCCGAGCTATGCAAGATACGCAACCCCCAGACCCCCAGACTTGGCTGACCCCTGCGATCACGTTCACTGGAGCGCGCAATATTGTTTCGCGAAATAATATTTCGCAGTATGAATGTTCTTGCCAGCTCGGTCTGTTTCCAAAGGTGGAATCTGTGCCCGCACGTCTCGACGCTATTGATCGCAAGATCCTGAAAGAGCTTCAGGGCGATGGCCGCATCACAAATGTAGAGCTCGCCAGCCGTGTCGGGATTTCGGCGCCGCCTTGCCTGCGCCGCGTGCGCGCGTTGGAGGAGGCCGGCTACATCAAGGGCTATCGCGCGCTGCTCGACGAGAAGAAGCTCGGCTACGAGGTCACGGTGTTCGCGATGGTGCATTTGGCGAGCCAGGCGGAGGCCGATCTCGTCGGCTTCGAGGAGTTCGTGCGCGCGCAGCCGTTGGTGCGCGAGTGCTGGATGCTCTCTGGCGAAATCGACTTCATGCTCAAATGTGTTGCGCCCGACCTGAAAACATTCCAGGCCTTTGTCGAAAAGCTCACCGCCGCCCCCAATGTGCGCAACGTGAAGACCTCGCTGACGCTGCGCAATTCCAAAGACGCGGCGATGGTGCCGATGGAAGACCAATAGTTACTACGACGTGCGCGCAGCGCGCTGTGTCGTCATGGCCGGGCCATTGCTTGAAGGAAACATGACGTCATTTCCGAGACACATGCGCGCAGCGTATGAACCTGGAATCCAAAAGCATCTTCGGCGAGAGGATACGGCGCGCCCCCGGAATAACGATGGCCGGGACAAACTTGGCCATGATGATCTTCCTTAGCAACCAAAACATCCAACAGCGGATGCGAGCAAACTATCGCCACTCGATCTTCTTGATCTCGTAAGCTTTGGCGCCGCCCGGAGTGTTGACTTCGACCGACGCACCTTTGGTTTTTCCGATCAGCGCTTTGGCGAGCGGCGATGTGATCGAGATTCTGCCTTTCTTAGCGTCTGCTTCCGGCTCCCCAACAATCTGCCAGACTCTTTTCTCGTCGGTGTCCTCGTCAACGAGCGTGACGGTCGCGCCGAAGGTAATTGTATCGCCGGACAGTTTCGAAACATCGATGATATCTGCACGCGCGAGCTTGTCCTCGAGCTCGGCAATGCGGCCCTCGTTGAGAGACTGGGCTTCTTTGGCGGCGTGGTATTCAGCGTTCTCCGACAGGTCGCCATGTGTACGCGCATCGGTGATCTGTTGAATGATGCGGGGCCGCTCGACCTGCTGGCAATGCTTGAGCTCGGACTCGAGCGCGGCATAGCCGGCGGCGGTCATTGGAATTTTTTCCATCGTCTCATCTCCTCCTGGCGGGCGCCCGAAACAACCTGAACGACTTTCAACGCCGCCAAGCCCCTTTCACCCCCGAAATCCCGTTAATTCGACTCGTAATACGACTCCGGCCACGGTCACCCGCGAAACCGGAGTCATGTAAAGGCCTTCAGCCCCGTCCGTCGAAGTAGCTCTGCAGCGCGTGCACCTCGAGGTCACCTTCGAGATAGGCCTTGATGCCCTGCGCCGCGGCGACGGCACCTGAAAGAGTGGTGTAGTACGGCACTTTATGCAAGAGGGCGGCATGGCGTAAGGAACGGCTATCGGCGAGCGCCGCCGCCCCCTCGGTGGTGTTGAAAACCAGCTGAACACCACCGTTTTTGATGGCATCCACGATGTGGGGCCGCCCTTCAAGAACTTTGTTGATCTTGGCCGTCTCAACCCCCTGTTCCGCAAGATAACGCTGGGTTCCCGAAGTGGCGATTGTCTTAAAGCCGAGCGACGCCAAAAGCTTGACTGCCGGCAGGATACGCGATTTGTCGGCGTCCTTCACCGAGACGAACACCGTTCCGCTGCGCGGCAGGTTGGTACCGCCGCCAATCTGGCTCTTGGCGAAGGCGATCTCGAAAGATCCGTCAATCCCCATGACCTCGCCGGTCGATTTCATCTCGGGGCCGAGCACCGTATCGACGCCGGGGAAACGCGCGAAGGGGAAGACAGCCTCCTTCACCGCCCGGTGCTTGGGCCGGGTCGCTTTCAGATGGAAATCCTTCAGTTTCTCGCCGGCCATGATGCGGGCGGCAATCTTGGCGACTGGCAAGCCAATGACCTTGGCGACGAACGGCACCGTGCGCGAAGCGCGCGGATTGACCTCGAGCACATAGATCTCGCCATCCTTGATGGCGTATTGCACGTTCATCAATCCTCCGACATTGAGCGCGAGCGCCAGCGCGCGCGTCTGGCGCTCCAACTCGGCGATTGCCTTCTCGCTCAATGAATGGGGCGGTAGTGCGCAGGCACTGTCGCCCGAATGGATGCCGGCCTCCTCGATGTGTTCCATGATCCCGGCGATGAACGTATCCTTACCGTCAGCGAGACAATCAACGTCGACTTCGGTGGCGTCCGACAGATAACGGTCGATGAGCAGCGGGCTTTTTTTGGAGACGACCAGTTCGCCGGGCCGGTCCAGATCACCGGCGAGCCGTGCGACGTAGCGGTCGAGTTGCGCGCCGTCGCGCACGATTTCCATGGCGCGCCCGCCGAGCACGTAAGAAGGGCGGATCACAACTGGATAGCCGATCTCTTCGGCGATGGCGCGCGCGGCGTTCGGCGAGGTTGCAACACCGTTCCGCGGCTGGCGCAGCTTAAGCTTGTCGAGTAGCTTCTTGAAGCGGTCGCGATCCTCCGCGAGATCGATGGCATCGGGCGAGGTGCCGAGGATCGGAATCCTCGCTTTCTCGAGCGCCTCGGCCAGCTTAAGCGGCGTCTGGCCGCCGAACTGCACGATCACGCCGTGCAGGGCGCCGTTCGAGCGTTCAGTATTGATGATCTCGAGCACGTCTTCCGGCGTGAGCGGCTCGAAATAAAGCCGGTCGGAGGTGTCGTAGTCCGTCGACACCGTCTCCGGATTGCAGTTGACCATGATGGTCTCGTATCCGACTTCCTTCAGCGCGAAGGCTGCGTGGCAGCAGCAGTAGTCGAATTCGATGCCCTGGCCGATGCGGTTAGGACCGCCGCCGAGAATGATGACCTTCTTTTTGTCCGACGGCGCTGCCTCATCCACAACTTTCCCGGCGAACGGCGTCTCGTAGGTCGAATACATGTAAGCGGTCGGCGAAGCGAATTCGGCGGCGCAGGTGTCGATGCGCTTGAACACCGGACGCACGTCGAGCTTGCGGCGCCTAACCATCACAGTCTCGGCGTCGATCCCGGTCAATTTGCCAAGTCGACTGTCGGAAAAACCCATGGCCTTGAGCCGGCGGAACGAGCCCGCCGTCGTCGGAAGGCCCTTTGCCGTGATCTCGGCCTCTGTTTCCACCAGCCCGCGAATTTCCGCGAGAAACCAGGGGTCAATGCGACAGGCATTATGGATTAACTCATCGCTGGCACCGAGGCGAATGGCCTGCGCAACCTTGAGAAGCCGGTCTGGCGTGGGTGTGCCGAGCGCGGCGCGGATTGCGGCTTTGTTATCGGTGTCATCGATGCCCTTGGCTACATCGAAGCCTTCGATCGTCACTTCGTCGAGACCGGTGAGTCCCGTTTCGAGAGAACGCAGCGCCTTCTGCAATGATTCCTGGAAAGTGCGGCCTATCGCCATGGCTTCGCCCACCGACTTCATTGAAGTGGTGAGCACCGGCGAGGCACCGGGGAATTTCTCGAACGCGAAGCGCGGGATCTTCGTGACGACGTAGTCGATGGTCGGCTCGAACGAGGCCGGAGTTGCGCCGCCGGTAATGTCGTTGGCAATTTCATCAAGGGTGTAACCGACCGCAAGTTTGGCCGCGACCTTGGCGATCGGAAAACCCGTCGCTTTCGAGGCGAGCGCGGACGATCGCGACACGCGCGGATTCATCTCGATCACTACCAAACGCCCGTCGGCAGGGTTGATCGCAAACTGCACATTCGAGCCGCCGGTCTCCACCCCGATCTCGCGCAGCACTGCAATCGAGGCATCGCGCAGGATCTGGTACTCCTTGTCGGTAAGCGTCAGCGCCGGCGCGATGGTGATCGAGTCGCCAGTATGAACACCCATGGGATCGACGTTCTCGATCGAGCAGATAATGATGCAATTGTCTTTCTTGTCGCGCACCACCTCCATCTCAAACTCTTTCCAACCGAGCACCGACTCCTCGATCAGCACCTCGTTGGTGGGAGAAGCATCGATGCCGCGCTCGACGATCTCGATGAATTCGGCCTTGTTGTAGGCAATGCCGCCGCCTGTGCCGCCGAGCGTGAAGGACGGGCGGATGATCGCCGGCAGCCCGATGTCGTCGAGCGCTTCGAGCGCCTGTGGCAGCGTCTTGATTTGATGCGACCGCGGCGTCGGCAGGCCGATTTTGGTCATTGCTTCGCGGAACAGCTCGCGGTCTTCCGCCTTGTCGATGGCGTCCGCGGTGGCGCCGATCATCTTGACGTTGAACTTTTCCAGCACGCCTATCTTGCGCAATGAAAGCGCGCAATTCAGCGCGGTCTGTCCGCCCATGGTTGGGAGTAGCGCATCCGGGCGTTCGTGCTCGATGATCTTTGCAACGATCTCCGGCGTAATTGGCTCGATGTAAGTGGCATCGGCGAGATCGGGATCGGTCATGATCGTCGCTGGATTGGAGTTCACCAGGACGATCCGGTAGCCCTCGTCCTTCAATGCCTTGCAGGCCTGCGTGCCGGAATAGTCGAACTCGCAGGCCTGGCCGATGATGATTGGGCCGGCGCCGATGATCAGGATCGATTTGATGTCGGTGCGTTTGGGCATCTGCTCGCGGATTACTGGGCACAAAAAAAGGGCGCGCTACCGCGCGCTTTCAGGCTGAGTGGGTACCGGTCAGCCGCCCGGAAAGCGCGCTTCAATCAAATGGGCGCGCGGTCGGACGCAAAACCGGTGTCCACTTTTGCTGACCGCGGCCCTGGCGCCCTGTCGCCCCCGGCGGGGGACAAACCCCGCGCGCAGGGTGCTTAGACCAGAATCGCCGGGCAGGGAAGGGCGACAGTCGCATAAGCGGTGGATGGAAAAGGCCCAAATATGCGAAGCGCGGCTTGGGTTGCCGAAACCGGCGGTTAAGCCGGCCGCGCGAGGAAGGTTATGCGGCGCTGGTTGTGGCCGATATTGCGCGGAGCGCGCTCGGCCACAAAACCCGCTCCCTTGAGCTTCTCCCGCATCGCGGCCTCGGTGTAGTGCGACAGACCGACAGTTTTTTTCAGCCGCAGATAGTCTGACACGAATATCCGCATCAGCCCGAGAGCCGCCGCCCAGAAGAATCCGTTGGCCGCACCGAAGCGCAGCAATGCAAAAGCCGCGGCGGGCGCAGCGAGATGTGGCGGGACGACGTCGCCGAGTACGAATAGTCCACCCGGCTTGAGCAGAGCGCGGAACATCGTGAGCAGCCGATCGAACTCGTTCGCGCTCAGATATTGCGTGACCGAGTGCATGACGATGAGATCGAATGATGCCTTGGGTAGCGCTGCCGTCTGCTCCGAGGTAATCACCGCGATCTTGGGGTGGCCGGCATAGCGCATGGTCAGCGATGCGCGCACATTGGGCGCGGCTTCCGCCAGCACAAGCTGCCCGCAGGCTGCCGCGACTAGGTCTGCCGATGTTGCCTCGCCACAGCCATAGTCTAGCACGTGCGCGGTGGGTGAGGGCACGTAATGGCAGATATCCTCGGCGATCGTGCGATAATGCACGTCGCGATGACGCACATTCACATAGATCACCGAATGCTTGAAGTCGTAAAAATCAATCCAGTCGCTCATGGGCGCTTTCTATCGCTCGTTTTTGGATGATGCGCTAGCGCCGCCAGATCTGCGGCAGCGGTCCATCTTTACCCAGCACCGGATCGCTTTCTGGCAGCGGTACTTGCGGGATCATCGTCAGCGCCTTGTCGCGCTCAGCCGGATTGTCGCCCCGGCAAAGGTTATACGTGCCGTCGGGCGGGTAGGCGCCGATGACAAGAAAATCGTCGCTGCCTGAAATCTTCTGATGCCCGGTACCGGCTGGAAGTACGACGACATCGCCCGCCGCAAGCTCGAACATTTCGCCGCGGTGCCCACCGAGTTGTACCTTGGCGCGGCCGCGCGCGATGCCGAGCGTTTCGTGAATCATTGAGTGATAATGTACGAAAGGATAGATGCCATCGCGCCATTGGCCGTGGCCCCACCCGTTCGTAGCAAAAAATTTCTCGATCGCGCTTGCCGGGTCGTGGTTTCTGTCGACATCAAATGCGCCCTTATATACGAGCGCCGGCAGTGCCGAATTGTTCGGCACCGTGCCGTCGTCCTTGAACATGAAACTGAGGGGCGCGTTTGGCATGGGATAATGACAAACCGCGAACGATCGCGCTCGGTTCCCGCGATCCGGCGGACTATGCGATCTCGCGCTTCGCCTGCCGCATCATCTCGACGAAGCGCATGAAGAGATAATGACTGTCGCGCGGGCCGGGTGAGCCTTCCGGGTGGTATTGCACCGAGAACACCGGCTTGTCCTTGAGCGCGATGCCGCAATTGGAGCCGTCGAATAGTGACAGGTGCGTCTGCTCGACATTTTTCGGCAGCGAATCCTTGTCCACCGCGAAGCCGTGATTCATTGAGGTGATCTCGACCTTGCCGGTGGTGAGGTCCTTCACCGGATGATTGGCCCCGTGATGGCCCTGATGCATTTTCGTGGTCTTGCCGCCGACCGCAATGCCGAGCATCTGATGGCCGAGGCAAATGCCGAACGTCGGCGTGCCTGAGTCGATCAGTTTCTTGATAACCGGCACTGCATATTCGCCGGTCGCCGCCGGATCGCCCGGACCATTAGACAGAAACACGCCATCAGGCTTGAGCGCCATGATGTCTTCGGCCGAAGTCTTGGCCGGCACCACCGTCACCTTACAGCCGGAACCGGCGAGCAGGCGGAGAATGTTGCGCTTGATGCCGTAGTCGACCGCGACCACGTGGAATTGCGGATTGGTCTGCCGCGCGTAGCCCTTGCCCCAGGCCCAGGGCGTCTCGTCCCAAGTGAAGCGCTGGCCGCTCGTTACCATCGGCACCAAGTCCATGCCGACGAGGCCGGGCCATTCCTCGGCTTCTTTGTTCAACGCGGCAAGATCGAATTTGCCGCTGGGCTCATGCGCAATCACCGCGTTCGGCATTCCGTTGACGCGGATCAGCGCCGTGAGCGCGCGGGTATCAATGCCGGCCAGCCCGATAATGCCGCGAGCTTTCAGCCAGTCGTTGAGGTGACGGGTGGCACGGTAGTTTGACGACGCGGTGATCGCGCTGTGCAAGATGATGCCGCGCGCACCAGGCGTCGCCGCCATGTTGACGGTCTCAATGTCTTCTTCGTTGGTGCCGACATTGCCGATATGGGGGAAGGTGAAGGTGATGATCTGCCCGGCATAAGAGGGGTCGGTGAGGATTTCCTCGTAACCCGTCATGGCGGTGTTGAAGCAGACCTCGCCGACCGCGTGCCCGGTTGCGCCCAGCCCGAAGCCCTCGAGAAGGGTTCCGTCCGCCAGTACCAACAGCGCGGTCGGCTTGGGCTCAGCCCAAGACTCGCCAGAAGTCCCGGCGGGGACAGCTTTCGTCTGGGTCATGGCCTCTTAGTTGCGTATTATGGTGTGAGAGGCAAGGGGCCGCCGGGTGCCGCCCCCAAATGATTAAAATGTGAGGAGAGGGGATCCCCGTGCTGCGCGACGACATCAATAAAGCTTTGACAGAGGCGATGAAGGCCAAAAACGAACGGGCGGTCTCTACGCTGCGCATGGTCAACTCCTCGCTCAAGAATGCCGATATCGAGGCGCGCGGCGCCGGCAAGCCGCCGCTCGGCGATGCCGAGGTGCTCAGCCTTCTGCAAAAGATGATCAAGCAGCGCCAGGAATCGGTGGAACTCTACCGGAAGGGCGGCCGTGACGACCTGGTAAAGCAGGAGCAAGAGGAAATCGCCATCATCTCTGGTTATCTGCCCAAGCAAATGTCCGATGACGAGATGAAGGCGGCGATTGAGGCGGCGGTCAAAGAGACTAGCGCCGCCGGCATGAAGGATATGGGCAAGGTCATTGGCGTCCTGCGCGGCAAATATGCCGGGCAGATGGACATGGCCAAGGCGAGCGGAATGGTGAAGGCAAGACTCTCCGGCTGAAATCTGCGGCCACATCGGAATCGAGATGCTCCCATGTCCGACCAGCCTACCGCTGCTACCTCAAGCGAGGCCTTCTGGTGCAGCAGTGAGGCTGAGCTGTTATCCAGGCTCGGAACCACCGCCGCAGGGTTGAGCGCGGCTGAGGCAGCGGGCCGCCTGCGCACAGGTGGCCGCAATGTGGTGGCGGAGCCGGCGCGCCATTATGTGCTCGGCAAGATTCTCCACCGGCTGATCGATCCGCTCATCGCGATCCTCATCGTTGCGGCGATCGTCTCCGCCGCTGTCGGCGACCTCGCGAGCGGCGCCATCATCCTTGCCATTCTCACCGCCTCGATCGGGCTAGAGGTGACGCAGGAACATAGTGCGGAAAAGGCGGTGGAGGCCTTGAAGCATTCGGTGGCGGTGCACGCGGCGGTGCGGCGCGATGGCCGCTCAGGCGAGATTCCCGTTGAAGAAATTGTATCCGGCGATATCGTTGAGCTCGCCGCCGGCGATCTCGTTCCAGCCGACGGCATCATCCTGGAAGCCGCGGGCGCACAGGTCAACGAGGCTCTGCTCACCGGCGAAGCTTTCCCCGTCGACAAACGGCCGGGTCCCTGCGCCGCCACCGAACCGCCCGCAGCGTTCAACGCGCTGTTCAGCGGCACCGTACTGGTGCGTGGCACCGCGCTGATGCTGGTCACCGCTACTGGCAACAGCACCCGTTTTGGCGGCATCGCCGCTGCACTCGAATCGGCGCCGCCGCTGGGCAGTTTGGAACGCGGCCTGCATGCCTTCGGCGTGCTTATCATGCGGCTCACCGGCTTCATGGTGCTGTTCGTGCTGCTTGCGCATCTCGCTTCGTCGCGGCCGGTGATTGAATCCTTCCTGTTTGCGGTGGCGCTGGCGGTCGGTATGACGCCGGAACTGCTGCCGATGATCATGACCGTTACGCTCTCGCGCGGCGCCGTGCGCATGGCCGCGCGCAAGGTGGTGGTGAAACGGCTCGCCGCCATCCATGACCTCGGCGCTATGAGCGTGCTGTGCACGGACAAGACCGGCACATTAACGCAAGCGAAGATTGCCCTTGTTGGCTACCCTGGCATTGACGGCGCCGACAACCAGCGGGTGCTGGAATTAGCGGCGGTCAACAGCGGCTTCGAAAGTAAGCTGCGCAGCCCGCTCGACGATGCCATCCTTGCCGGCGCCACCGCGGCCTCACGCAGTGATTGGCGCTATATTGCTGACGTGCCGTTTGACTTTGACCGGCGCCGCGCCTCCGTGCTGGCGGAGGCAGGCGGCCGCCGCCTGCTCATCGTTAAAGGCGCATCCGAGGACATCTTGGCGCTATCGACGCAAGTTGAGATCGGGGAAGGCGTGCAGCCATTGGACGGCAGCCGCCGCGCCGCGATCGAGAAGCTTTACCAAGACAAGTGCGCACAAGGCTTGCGCAGCATCGCCGTCGCCTGGCGCGAGTTCCCCACGGCGACGCAAAACGTCGGCGTCGCCGATGAAGCACAGCTCGTTTTCGCCGGGTTCTGCCTCTTCGTCGATCCGCCGAAGGAGTCGGCGGCTGCGGCCATCAAGCGGCTCGAGGGCGCGGGTATCCGCGTCAAGGTGATCTCGGGCGACGCAGCGCCGACAGTTCGGCATCTCGTGGAAACGCTCGGTATCCCGGCGCGCGGACTCTTGACCGGCGCGGACATCGCGAATCTTGGCGCCACTGCGCTTGTCCACCAGGCGGAGAAGACCGACTTGTTCGCGCGGATCTCGCCCGACCAGAAGACCCGCATCATCCGGGCACTGCAAACCGGCGGTCATACCGTCGGATTCATTGGCGATGGCATTAACGATGCGCCGGCGCTGCATGCCGCCGATGTCGGACTCGCGGTCGAGGGCGCGACGGAAGTCGCGCGCGCGGCCGCTGACATGATCATGCTCGAAGCCGACCTCGGCGTCGTCTACAACGCCGTCGAAGAAGGCCGCCATACCTATGCAAATATCATGAAATATCTGCGCATGGGGACGTCGTCCAATTTCGGCAACATGCTCTCGATGGCTGTAGCGTCCGTGTTCATTCCATTCCTGCCGCTGACGCCCATCCAGGTGCTGCTCAACAATCTTCTCTACGATCTGAGCGAAATCGGCATTCCCTACGACACGGTCGAACGCAGTACCATTCGCCGCCCGCACGGACTGGAAATGTCGGAGCTGCTGCGCTTCACGCTCATCATGGGACCGTTGTCATCTGTCTTTGACATTGCCGCCTTTCTGATTTTGTTGCACGGATTTCACGCCACGCCGGAAATCTTCCGCACCGCGTGGTTCATCGAATCCATGGCAACGCAGATACTCGTCATCTTCCTCATTCGCACCAGTGCACCGTTCTGGAAAGGAACGCCGCACCGTATCCTGATATTCACCTCATTGGGTGCATTGGCTGTTGCTTTTGCCTTTTCGCTCACGCCGCTTGGGGCTCCCTTCGGGTTCGTGCCGCTCGGGTCTTCAGTGCTGGCGGTGATGGCGGCCCTCGTTGTTGGTTATCTCACCGCGGCCGAGCTCTTGAAACATACCGCAATGGCTCATCGGCCGCGGCGTCATGGCCCACTCTATCTGCTCGCGCGGCATCGTCACCACCGCCGCTGATGCGGGGGTGCCGCCTTGCCGCTGCGCACCTGCAATGGTCAACTGCAGGGCCAACACAGACAAAAATACCCGACGACGTCTTTGGGGAGAAAAGTTATGCGACGCTTTGCGATGTATTTTGCGTTGGCGGCCGGCCTGATGGCGCCCGCAACGGCGGTGCGGGCGGACGACTATCCAAGCCGCCCAATCCACGTGCTTACCACCTCGAGCGCGGGCGGTATCAGCGACATCTTCATGCGCGTTCTCGGCGAGGAGCTGCACAAGAGCCTCGGCCAGCCGCTGGTCATCGAAAATCGCCCCGGCGGCGCCGGCAATATTGGCGCACGCGCTTGCCAGGATGCGGTGCCCGACGGTTACACCATCTGCATCATCAATGCAGACCCGATGATCTACAACCAATACCTGTTTAAGAGCCTGCCGTTCGACCCCGATAAGCTCACACCTGTCATCAACCTGTTCCACCTGATCCAGGTGCTGGTGATCAATTCCGACCTCGGGGCCAAAACTGTGGACGAATTGGTAGCGGTGTCGAAGCAGAAGCCGGGGACGCTCTCTTATCTCACCGCCTCGATCCCGAGCGTTGTCTATATGGACAGCCTCAAGCAGGACAAAGGCGGCGACTGGGTGCGCGTGCCGTTCAAGGGCGGCGGCGAGGCGACCAACGCCATTCTTGGTGGCTCGACGCCGATCGGCCTGATCGGGCTCGGCAACGTGATCGCGCATATCCGCGCTGGCAAGATGAACGCGCTCGCGCTGGTCAATAACATTCGCACGCCGCTGTTGCCGGACGTGCCGACGCTGAGTGATCTTGGCTACAAGGGCGCGCCGTCGCAGACCTGGTATGGGCTGTTCGCGCCGCCCGGCACGCCGAAGCCAATCATCGACAAAATCGCAGCGGAAATCACGCGGGTGGTAAGCGATACCAGCTTCCGCGACAAATACATCATCAGCCGCGGCCAGGTGCCGGCGATCAACACGCCGGAGCAGTTCGCCGCTGAGATCAAGGCTGACCGCGCGGCAGCGCAGCAGGTGGTGAAGGCGTCGGGGTTGCAGCCGCAGTAACCCACGCAGTGGCCGGTCACGCGACCTCGAGCAGTATTTCCGTCAGCCAGTCGGGCTCGTCGATCATCACGTTCATGGCACTTCTTGGCTTTTTGTAGCAGCTGAAATACGGATTGGCCGTGCCTATTCCGGCCATATATGGGGTTTCCGCGCGAAGCGCTCCTGTGACTAGCGGGGACAAATTGTCCCTGGACGCGCCGTAAATACCCGATATGGGGAAGAGTTGCAGTTAGCCGCCGATTCGGCCCCAAACCCATGCGCTTTACACCGCAGTTCCTCGACGAGCTGAAAGCCCGGCTTCCGGTCTCGGAGGTCGTGGGCAAGCGCGTCAAGCTCATGCGCGCCGGACGCGAGTTCAAGGGCCTGTCACCGTTTAATAAGGAGAAAACGCCGTCATTCTTTGTGAACGACCAGAAGCAGGCGTGGTTCGATTTTTCCTCGGGGAAGAACGGCAGCATCTTCGATTTCGTCATGCAAAGCGAAGGCGTCAGCTTTCCGGAAGCGGTGGAGCGGCTCGCGCAAATGGCCGGCGTGCCGTTGCCGAAGATCTCTCGCGAGGATGAGGCGCGCGATGCGCGGCGCAAGACGCTGCACGATGTCATGGAACTGGCAGCGAAATTTTTCCAGGACACGCTGGCTTCGCGCGCCGGTGCGAAAGCGCGCGGCTACCTCGCCGATCGCGGGCTCGATCCGGCGACGCAACTCAAATTTCAAATTGGATATGCGCCGGGCGAGCGCTTCGCGCTGAAAGAACATCTCGGTTCCCACAGCATTCCAGTCGAGGATATGGTCGAGGCAGGCTTGCTGATTTCCGGCGATGACATTCCAGTGCCATTCGATCGCTTCCGCGACCGCGTGATGTTCCCGATCACCGATCTGCGCGGACGCGTGATCGCGTTTGGAGGTCGGGCGCTGGAGAAGGACGCGCAGGCGAAATATCTTAATTCGCCGGAGGCGACGCTCTTTCACAAAGGTGCGACGCTTTACAACATCGCGGCGGCGCGGCAGGCGGCGCATGACGGCTCGCCAATCGTTGCGGTCGAAGGTTATGTCGATGTGATCGCGATGGTGACGGCGGGCTTTCCCGCGACTGTGGCTCCGCTCGGTACTGCCCTGACCGAAGACCAACTCACGCTGCTCTGGAAGATGGCGGATGAACCGATACTTTGTTTCGATGGCGACAGCGCGGGCCTGCGCGCTGCTTATCGCGCGGTCGATCTCGCGATGCCGCGACTGAAGCCCGGCAAGAGTCTGAAGTTTGCGATTCTCCCGCAAGGACAAGACCCGGACGAACTGGTGCGTTCAGGCGGGCGTGAGGCAGTGAGCGATGTCATCGGCGCGGCGCGGCCGCTCGCCGACATGTTATGGGCGCGGGAGACGGAAGGGCATTCCTTCGACACGCCGGAGCGGCGCGCGGCGCTCGAAGCGCGCGTCAACGAAGTCACAACAGCGATCGGCGATGAAGCCGTTCGTCGGTATTACCGCCAGGATTTCAGCACGCGCCTTTCGCAGTTCTTTGCGCCCGCGCAGGCACCGCGGCGTGAGCCGCGCTCGGGCGGAAACTGGCGCGAGCGCAACGCCGATTGGCAACGTACCGCCGCGCCGCGAGCCACGGGCAGGGCGATTCCGTATATGGTGGTGAGCCAGCAGCTCACCTCAAGCCCGGTGCATCGCGGCCACCGCAGCGCCGTCCCGCTGCGCGAAGCGCTAATCCTGCAAGCCGCGCTCAACCATCCCTGGCTGCTGCATGATCATCTTGAGGAGCTTGCCTCGCTTGAGTTCCGCCATGCCGATACCGAGCGACTCAAGGGCGCGCTCATAGATATTGCAGCCCATGCCGCCGCGCCCGATGCCGAGGCACTAAAGGCGAAACTGGCTGCCCGCAGCCTCATCGTGGTCATGGAGCGCATTGCCTTGTCGATTACCACGCCGTCGGTCTGGGGTGCGCGGCCAGAGGCTGCGCCGGACGACGTGCTGGTGACCTGGTCGCAACTTGTCGCCTTGCATCGGCAGTGGCATTCACTAACTAAGGAGCTCAAGGACGCCGAGCAGGCGTTAGGCCAGGACACGAGCGAAGCCAATTACTTGCGGTTGCGCGACGTCAAAGCCCGCCTGTCGCGGGTAGAAGGCACTGAGGCCCTGATTGAGGGCTTTGGAGCCTCTTCCGGTCGGGGCGTCCGTAGCTTATGAGCAAGGCCCGCCGCCCCTGAGGGTCGGCCGGGAAGGTGCCGGGCCAGTGGGAATAAGGGTCGATTTCTGCGGTATTCTTTAGGTTAATCGGAGCTTAAGCGGGTTCCGACGAGACTTGGTGACCTGATTCGGGGGGCGGCGCCTCGCCGGCGCGGTCCTTTTTGGGCGTGCGCCGGGTAAAGCGCGGCGAACCGGGCGCGAGACGGCCAGGACGGTCCAGGAGAGGCGGATGGCGAGCAAGACTAAGGCGACGCAAGCAAAAGAAAAAGAACAAGCCCCGGAGAAGGAAGAAGGCGCACCCGATTCGCCGCTGCCGCTTCTCGATCTCTCTGATGCCGGCGTCAAAAAGATGATCAAAGCCGCCAAGAAGCGCGGCTACGTCACCATCGATCAGATCAACGAAGTCATGCCGTCTGGCGAAGTGTCCTCGGACCAGATCGAGGACGTCTACGCGATGCTCAACGAAATGGGCATTAACGTTGTCGAGACCGAAGACGCTGACAACGACGATGGCGAGAAGGCTTCGGAAGAGGCCGAGGATGACGATGACGACACCGGTTCAGAAGTCGTCGAGGCGAAGACGAAGTCGCTGGCGACTACCGAAAAAAAGGAGCCCTCCGAGCGCACCGACGATCCCGTGCGCATGTATCTGCGCGAGATGGGTTCGGTCGAGCTGCTCTCGCGCGAGGGCGAAATCGCCATTGCCAAGCGCATCGAGGCCGGCCGCGAGGCGATGATTGCCGGCCTGTGCGAGAGCCCGCTCACCTTCCAGGCGATCATCATCTGGCGCGACGAGCTCAATGAAGGAAAAGTCTTCCTCCGCGACATCATCGATCTTGAAGCTACCTATGCCGGCCCCGACGCCAAGCAGATGCAGGTGCCGGTGGTAATCGGTCCCGATGGCAAGCCGGTTCCGCAAGCTGTCGGCACGCCCGTTCCCGGCGCGCCGCATCTCCAGGTCGTGCAGACGCCGGCGCCGCCGGCTGCGCCCCCTGCCGCCACGCCGTTCAAGGCTGCTAGCGAGGGTGGGGATGGAGAAGAGAAGGATCCGGGCGAGGCGGCTGCCGAGAGCGATTACGACGAAGACGATATGGAGAATTCGCTTTCGCTTGCCGCCATCGAGGCCGAGCTGAAGCCGAAGGTGGTGGAGACCTTCGACACGATTGCGGATTCGTTCAAGCGCCTGCGTCGCCTGCAGGAACAGGACATCGAATTCCGTCTGAAGAATTCCTCGCTGTCGCCGGCGCAGGAGCGCAAATACAAGAAGCTGAAGGAAGAGATCATCTCCGAAGTGAAATCGCTGCGGCTCAATCAGGCCCGCATCGATTCACTCGTTGAGCAGCTTTACGACATCAACAAGCGCCTCGTCTCCAACGAAGGCCGGCTGATGCGGCTCGCCGAAAGCTACGGCGTGGTGCGCGAGGACTTCCTCAAGCAGTACATGGGCGGTGAACTCGACCCGCGCTGGCTCAACCGCGTGTCGAAGCTCTCTGCGAAAGGCTGGAAGAACCTGGTCGCCAAGGAGAAGGATCGCATCAAGGAGATCCGCTCGCTGGTGCACGATCTCGCCGCGCAGACCGGCGTCGAAATCTCCGAGTTCCGCAAGATCGTGCACATGGTGCAGAAGGGCGAGCGCGAGGCGCGCCAGGCCAAGAAGGAGATGGTGGAGGCAAACCTGCGCCTCGTCATTTCCATTGCCAAGAAATATACCAACCGCGGCCTGCAATTCCTCGACCTGATCCAGGAAGGCAACATCGGCCTGATGAAGGCGGTCGATAAATTCGAGTACCGCCGCGGCTACAAGTTCTCGACCTATGCCACCTGGTGGATTCGGCAGGCGATCACCCGTTCGATTGCCGACCAGGCGCGAACGATCCGCATCCCGGTGCACATGATCGAGACCATCAACAAGATCGTCCGCACCAGCCGGCAGATGCTCAACGAGATCGGCCGCGAGCCGACGCCAGAGGAGCTTGCCGAAAAGCTCGGCATGCCGCTCGAGAAGGTGCGCAAGGTCCTCAAAATCGCCAAGGAGCCGCTCTCGCTCGAGACGCCCATCGGCGACGAGGAGGATTCGCATCTCGGCGACTTCATCGAGGACAAGAACGCAATCCTGCCGATTGATGCAGCGATCCAGTCGAACCTGCGCGAGACGACCACGCGCGTGCTCGCCTCGCTCACGCCGCGCGAAGAGCGCGTACTGCGCATGCGCTTCGGCATCGGCATGAACACCGACCATACGCTGGAAGAAGTCGGCCAGCAGTTCTCGGTGACCCGCGAGCGCATCCGCCAGATCGAGGCGAAGGCGTTGCGGAAGCTGAAGCATCCGAGCCGGTCGAGAAAGTTGCGGAGTTTCCTGGATAATTAGTCCGTAGAGCGGGGGATATTAAAGCCCGGCGGTGTGCCGGGCTTTTTGTTTGCAACATTGGGCTCAACTACAGGGTGAAATTTTAAAATCAAAGATGCACTTTTAGCCAAGGGGCTTGCCCGCTTACTCTAGGCCGCTGATGATCCGGATGTCGCGCACGGCGCCGTCGCCGAGCGCGCGCAGCGCTTCCTGATAGGCGGGTCCGTCATGCCCGGCGATCGCCTGTTCGAGGCTCGGGAATTCCGACACGACCAGCCGCTCTTTCAGCCCGGCCTCGAAGGTTGCGTCGGGCACGCCGCGGCAGAGATAGCGCACGCCGAAGGCTGCGAGCGCGACGGGGGCAAGTTTGGCGTAGGCGGCGACCTTGGCGGGGTCCTTGATTTCGCGATAGGTCGTGATACAGTAGGCCTTGGGCATTCGTTGACTCCGTGTCGTAAGGTTATTGGTGGGGGATTCTAGCCTGCGCGCGGTTGCTCGAAACCCATTTGCTCTGACTTCTACCTGTGCGTCCTTCATGCCATGGTCGCCCGGGGGACGACAACGAGGTTCGGCATGATTGTGCGGTTGCTTGCGGCAATTCTCAGTATCTTCATCTTCGCTGCGCCCGCCCGTGCGGCGCAATGCGGCGGCGATTTTAACGTCTTCCTTTCAGCCATGGCGCGCGACGCCGCGGCCGCAGGCATTTCGCGCGACGTTATTGCCAGCGCCTTTGCCGGCGTGACGCCGGATCCGGCGGTGCTGTCTTTCGACCGCCGCCAGCGCGGCACCTTCCGCAAGAGCTTCCAGGAATACGCTGCCACCCGCGTCATTCCGGCCCGCATCAAGCGCGCCAAATCACTGATGCAAAAGCATGCCCAACTGCTGTCGCGCATCGAGCGACAATTCGGCGTACCGCAAACGCTGCTGATGGCGATTTGGACGTTGGAAAGCGACAACGGGACCGGCGACATGGGCAAGCTGCCGGTAATCCGCACGATCGCAACTTTGGCGCATGACTGCCGCCGTACCGAGCTGTTCCAGAACGAGCTCATCGCTGCACTGAAAATTCTTCAGCGCGGCGATCTTCCATTGCGCGACCTCATCGGCGCCTATGCCGGCGAGGTCGGGCAGACGCAGTTCCTGCCGTCGTCGTATATCAAGTATGGCGTCGACTACGACGGCAACGGCCATGTCGATCTCCGCCACAGCGTGCCGGATGTGCTGGCCTCCACCGCAAACCTTCTGAAGACCAATGGATGGCGTGCCGGCGGGCCATTTGGCGAGGGCACAGAGAATTTCCAGGTGATGCGCGAGTGGAATCGCTCCGAGATCTATCGCAAGACGATGGTGCTGTTTTCCGAACGGCTGAGTGAGTAGCGGCTTTCAATCCGCTTAACCCAGCCTACCCACTGCTTCTGTGAACGGTCATCCGCTCGTCCCCGCGGAAGCGGGGGGACCAAGTTCTTTAGCAAGAGAGATTTTGCGTCGCTTAATATCTTTGCCCTATGGTCAAGGGCGTATAACATAAATGGTGCCACCAACCGGTCGGCTTTTCGGGGTAGAGGTTTTGTCATGAGGTCCATGGTCTTGGGCGGGTGTTTGCTTGCAGTCGCCGTGAGCACCCACGCGGCCAGTGCTGGTGATATACTTATTAAACCCGCGACAGTAGCAGGATAGTACTCCCGGTGCAGTGCCTGCCCTGACCTCTATGACTTTATGGCACCGAGGAGACGCCCTACGTTCAGCGTCCAATACGCTTACCTAGTGCACCCCCGCCAACAGTAGATTGAGTCCTCGAGCAGCGCTGGGCAAGGCCACATTGGATGTTTGATCGATGGCCTTAACCGGCCGGAAGGCATGGCGCGGCGGACTGCATTTTCGGAATAAAAAAACCCCGCCAAAAGGCCGGCGGGGGTGAAGAGGGGAGGAAACGCCTTCACGTTGGCAGCCTGGATGAAGAGGAAAAAGTTGTCTGTGACGCAGTTCACATTTGTCCAGCAAACGAACTGGTATTTTCCTGCCGATACTTATCCCCCGGGAACCAATGAGAAGTGACTGCATGATCTCCTTCATCATTGAAAATTCCAAGCTCATCATGGTTTTCCTGCTGATAGGAACGATTATTGGATTGTCATCTTTTGGCAATCGACCTTACCAGCATGAAACGCGCGAATAATAACGCGCTATCCAGGTTAATTTCTCCGGCCCCCGGCAGCCGTCTTGGCGCGGCGCTATCGCGTTTTTTATTCGACCGCGTTTTACCAGTCGCGGTCTAGTGTGAACGAAAGTCATCTTGTCCCGCAAGCCGCGCACCTTCTGAAAATATCAGCCGTCCGACTCATGCCGCAATGAGAAGGGACACGATCGGATTGTTTCGCCCTTGTGACTTATAGTTCCGAGCATGCAGGGAGCGCCTCGATCTGGAAAAGCTGGTGAGCGTCCTTACTCCCACAATTCTCTGTAATTGTGGAAATTCGGAAGGATCGGGTCGGAACGCGTCGGTTCCATCAGAGGGAGCAGCCGTGTTAAGAGAGCGTTGATAGGATCGGAGGTATGCCGCACATAGAGATCGACCGGGTAGAGCGACTGGCGCAGATGCCACTTCGGATCGTAATTGAGGCTGCCGCTGTAAAAACGTCTGTATCCGTTAGCAATGGCCCACTCGATGATGTCGTGAAACACCCGATAGTAGAGGTAAAGCTTGAACGCGACGGAATAATCGAATCCCACATATTCGTGCCAGATGCCGTCGTCCTGCACCATGCATAAGGCAAAGGCGATGATACTAGAACCCTGGCGCCAAATGAAAAAGCGAACCTTATCAGGCATACGTTGCCCGATTTCGCACAAGAATTCCCTGGTGAGTTTCTCGAACTGTAGCCGCGAGCGTTCGAAGACCCTTTCGTAAAGCGGATAGACTTTGTCGATGACCGCGGTCACGTCGTCCACGACGCTCATAGTGATCGGCGGCAGCGCGCGCCCGGCAACGCGCAACTTTCGCCGGAGCGTTCCGCGCGTAACCGGGCTGAGCATGTTAGATAGGTAGTCCTCGAAATCCTTGTAATCGATGCTGAGCGTGGTCATCGGCATGCTGGGCACCCGTGTGAAGCCGGCGTGGCGCAAGCATTGCAGCGGCGCGCGGTACCTGGCGGGGAATTCCTTGAGAACTATCATCGCGCAGTCTAATTTACCGGCTATCTGCGGCAGCGAGCGCGCCAGCAATTCGGCATTTGCGAATTGGGATGATCCATCGCCGTCAAGGTGGCCTTCGCCGGCAGTGCATCCCACCATCAGCGTACGTGCGCACATAAAGCGCGGCCAAAGGCGCCGTACGCCAGCAATGAATTTTCTGGCGCGGCCGCTGACGCCGGCCAGGAGATCCTGGTCGATCAAAAAATATGGCTGGGTCGCGCAGACGGTGCGATTATTCTCGATGACCAGGTAGCCGTACTTGAATCCGTCCTTCAGCGTGTCTTCAAGAAGCTCGTAAAAACGATGATCCTTGCGCTCTTGAGCAAACGCCGTCCGCCAGTGCGATGAGCCGGAAATTTCGCTCAGTGAAGTAATTCTGACAGTTCTGTCTGGATGCGATGCCGAGCTCACGCTATCAGTCCGCTGATGCATGACCGGCCGGTCGATAGCAATGGTCCGCCCTGAAGCAACAGCAACGAATATCGCCGATGCGTTCCTATCCGATCAAACTCGGGGAGGTCTCCGGCAAGCCGAGATCGAACTCAAAACTTTTGTAATAAGGAAAGCCGAGTCCGACCCCGAGCTGCTTCCGCCCTGATCGCAAAGCCCGCCGGGCGGTGTGGTGATCAAATGCTATGCGGATGAGACCGGGAAGCTGATGCGGATTTTGCCAGACCGAGCGGAATACAGCGGAAACATCCGGCGTGCCGTCGAGGCGCAATCCCAGGGTCGCGGCGGGTGGAAGCGCTCTGTGGGCTGCATCGATGATGACACGGCATGCAACGAACGGAATGTGGTACTCGGCGGCAATCTCGGCCGCAATGTGCGACTCCATATCGACAGCCGCCGCCCCCGTCTCATCGTAAAGCTGAACCTTGTCTGAGGGGCTCGCGATCACGGAATCCGCGCCGAGGACGTGTGCGTGAACGGCGTTTGGAAGTATCTCGAGGAGTGTTTGCGCCCATGCGCGATCGGTCGCAATTACGTTTTTGCCGCTCCTAACACCAGACGCTACGACCCAATCGCCTGCAACGAGATCCGGTGCCAACCCGCCGGCAATTCCAAAACTGATGATGCCCGAAGCGCCGCGCGCGATCGCTGCGCCAAGAGCCGCTCGCAGTCCCGAACTTTGATTGCAAATCACCGATACCCCAGGACCGCGCGCGATGCCGGCCTCAAGTGCTAGACAGGTAACGGCAACAACGCCCGCTTGTCTCGACATCCATACCCCGCTTGCCGGCGGCATTTATCCCAAAGGCTGCCGCTATGGTCAACGCCACAACGTGCTGAAAATTCCAAACTACCCGCATACTTGGGGATGATTCTGCCCTCGGGGCATGAATAGGCAAGGTTTCCTGCTTGACATGACATGCCAGTGTCGAGGGGCTACCATTGATTGATCAGACAATGACGTTTGCGAGCGGTTCCGGAGACCGGAATGAGCCTTGAAATTGAGCGCCTCTTCGCGGAAGTGGAGGCAGACCGTTACGTGCTGCATACCCGCCATCTTAATGAACAGATGGTTCGGGTGCTTAAAACGATTGGATTTGACCGGGCGTACCAGCGAGGCAAAGGTCAGTACCTGTATGATCGCGATGGCCAGCAGTACCTCGACCTGCTGGGCGGGTGGGGCGCATGCGCGCTTGGCCGCAATCATCCGGTCGTCTGCAATACGCTGAAAAAAGTTCTCGACAGCGACTTTCCAAACCTCGTCCAAATGGACGTATCAGCGCTGGCCGGAGTTCTGGCCGAGCGTCTGCTGCGCTATGTGCCGCATCTCGAAAAGGTGTTCTTTGCCAATTCCGGAACTGAGTCTGTCGAAACCTCTCTGAAATTTGCGCGCGCCGCGACGGGCCGTGATGGAATTATCTATTGCAGCCATGCGTTCCACGGGCTGACCTACGGTTCGTTGTCGGTGAATGGTGACGAGATTTTCCGCTCTGGTTTCGGTCCGCTATTGCCCGGATGCATCGAAGTGCCATTCAACAATCTCGTTGCGCTGGAACGAGCGTTAGCTTCAAAAACGATTGCGGCATTCATCGTTGAGCCGATCCAGGGCAAGGGCGTCACCGTTCCTGCCGATGATTACCTGCATTCTGCGCTCGAGCTTTGCCGCAAGCACGGCACGTTGTTTATTGCTGATGAAGTTCAAACTGGACTTGGGCGAACCGGGCGCTTTCTTGCCTGCGAGCATTGGGGTGTCGAGCCCGACATCGTTTTGCTGTCCAAGTCGCTGTCCGGCGGGCATGTGCCTGTTGGTGCGGTGCTAACCCGCAAATGGATATTCGACAAGGTTTTCGATCGAATGGACCGTGCCGTGGTGCATGGGTCGACATTTGCCAAGAATGATTTGGCCATGGCGGCCGGACTTGCGACGCTTGAGGTGATTGAATCCGAAGAGCTGATACAAAACGCACAACGGACAGGTGCGCGTTTGCTCGCCACGTTTGCGCGGATGATACAACGTCACGAACTCGTCAAAGAGGTGCGCGGAAAGGGCCTGATGATAGGTATCGAGTTTGGTGCGCCCCGATCGCTGGCGCTCAGGGCATCCTGGAATCTGCTTGAGACAGCGAATAGCGGGCTGTTTTGTCAATTGATCGTCATTCCGCTGCTAAAGGAACACAGGATCCTTTCTCAGGTCGCGGGGCACGGCAACCACACGATCAAGCTGTTGCCCCCGCTGATCATCACGGATGGAGACTGCGATTGGATCGAGCGATCGTTTGAAGCGGTCATCTCAAATGCGCATCGGGTTCCGGGCGCGATCTGGTCTCTTGGGAAAACCTTGGTCGAGAATGCTGCGCGGGCACGCGTCAGAGGCTGACGATCACGCGCGCGCGCTGCATTCCTTGAGCGCGGTCGCGGCCAGCGCGTAACCGCCCTGTGCGCCATCGATGAAGTGAACGTGGTTCGGATTCACGGGTGATGGCGCAAAGCACGTCATCATCGCGGCATCCTGGCGGTGCATGCCGTACTGGACCACGCCCCTGGCCACCGCTGTCTCCAAATAGTCCTCGATCTCGGCTGCCAGTTCCGGCGTGCAATCGAGCACCATGCGCAGGGAATCGTCGAATTTTCGGAAATCCGAATTCTCGATGAGTTCGCGCGTGTATTTCGCCGGGATGAACCGGCCGATGCGCAGGCCGCTCCACATGATAAGGAAATAATGTAAAGTCCGCGCCAGCACCTTAGCCTTGCGCGCGCGGATCGATTCACCAGCGCGCCGCGATGCCCGCGCCTCAAGATCGTAGCCTTGCGGGGGCCATTTTAGCTGCAGGCCCTGGCCGGGAAGCGGGCGCGAGGCATCCGGAGCCTTTTCGACGATGCGGGTGACGGCCTCGACTGCAGCGCGGAAATCGTTGGGGTTGGCGCAGACTCCCGGCGTTACCACGAGCGACAGGACCTGCCCGCGCTTGGACGGGATCAGTTCATAGCGGCAGGACAACCCGGACAGATCGGGATATGCGCCCGGGGGCGGCCGGCGGCACCGCGATTTCGCCGCGCTTCATCGCGGCGTCGGCCCAGGCCATGCCGCCGCCAGAGAACATCGCGATGCTGACATTCGCCGACGGCATGTAACGCGCAACGAGAACATCACGACCTTGCGCGCGGATGGCAGCGACGGAAACCATTCCAATCCGCAAAGAGAGATCAAGATCTTCCTTGACCCAGGTCGCCGTTTCGGCGAGCGCCTGGCGGGCCAGAGCCGCATCTGTCGCCGGGACCGCCAAGCTTGCGCCATCGCCTCCGAATACGAAGGGGAAGTCGCGGCCTTTCAGCGCATTGGCGACTGAAGCGATTACGGCGGCGCCTGCCATGTTCACCGCCTTGTAGCGGTTTTCGCGGATCGCCTTGGTCGATTGCTGCACGTCGGCCACACCAACCATCCAGTCATCGGGTAGCGGCTGGAAGCAGGCTGCGTCTGCAACCTGGGTGAAATCGCGAAAGGCCGGCAGGCGTTTGTAGAAATCGTTGGTGAAGGCCGGTGAATCCATCGTGCGGATAGTAACCGATCCGGACATGAAACGCTTCGGCAGGCACGTGACGCGAAGCTGGCCGACCAGACCGCGGTCCGCTTTAATGCGAAATATAGGGAGGGTTGGCACGTCCGCTAATGCCAATATGGGATCGGCGACCGTGAGACGTCTCTGCGGCGCCGGCCTGTTCTACCGCGATATTGAGCGTGCTCGCTTGCTGGCGCAGGCCCGCGGTTTTAAAATGGTTTTGTTACAAAAACGATGTGCGAGCAGGTGGCGTGAGGATTATGGTGAAACGATCTGGCGTACTTTTCTGCAACTTCAGCATTGGCCTGTTGGTGTTATTCAACGCTGCCACTTTGGCCCACGCTCAATCGGCCGATCTCGTACTTTGTGACCGGATCGCCGCCGACCCTGCCGATCCGGACAAGCCGGCGGACATCAAAGGCACCGCTGAGATCGCCCAGTCCGATATCGCTACAGCGATCAAATTTTGCAAAATCGCGTCGGCATCATCGCGCCGCGCGCTTTACGAGCTTGGCCGCGCCTATGCAGCCAACCGGCAATTACCGGAGGCCATGAGTGCATGGCGCAAGGCGGCCGACAAAGGCAGCACGTCGGCAATGGTCGAGCTTGGCGTGCTGCTCGGCACCGGGACAGGCGTTCCGAAGGATCAGGCTGAGGCGCGCAAGCTGTTCGAGCGCGCTGCCGAGGCCGGCAACCCACGCGGCGTTACCAATCTCGCGGCACTCTCGGGCGGTGCGCCGTCGGACTCCGTCAAGGCTCGCGCCATGCTATCGAAAGCGGCGGAGACAAATTCAACAGAAGCGCAATATCAGCTCGGGTTGATGATGGCGGATGGTATTGGCGGGCTGAAAGACGATGTCGCCGCGCGTGCGTTGTTTGAAAAGGCGGCCGCGCAGGGTCATCCCGCGGCAATGGAGCGAATGGGTGCGTTTGCGCAAGGCGGGCGAGGTGGCCCGCAGGATTCAAGCGCCGCCAAATCCTATTACGAGAAAGCCGCGGCGCTCGGTAACGAAGATGCCAAGGCCGCCCTCAAACGCGCGGAATGTCCCTACGTAATCAAGGATAAAAACGGAAAGTTCGTGACCAATCTTTGCTTCTAGCATCTCAATTTCTTCTTGGCACCAGTGCGACCGATGCTCATGATTGCCAGCGGAGCACGACCGGACTTCTCGGCAATCTCGCGATCCTGCTCGACAATGAAGCCACGCGCCGGCTCGTCCTTTTCTAGGCCGCCGAGTAGCTCAGCCGGCACGCGCCGGTTGGAACGCTGCGAGCCGTTCTCGTAAAGGACGTCGAAGAACACGAATTCGTTTTTGGGGTTGCTCCCCGGTTTCTTCGCCATATACGTCGTCCTAACAAAAAGGGAAACACCAGCGCTTGCCGCGCTGGTGCTGTCGTCAAAACGGAAATCAGACCGCTTGCAGATTGGCGGCAGCCGACTTGCCGCTGCGCGAGTCAGCCTGCACGTCGAACGAAAGCTTCTGGCCTTCGTTGAGATTGCTCATGCCGGCGCGCTCGACTGCCGAGATGTGAACGAACACATCGGGGCCGCCGCCGTCCTGCACGATAAAGCCGAAGCCCTTTTGGGCGTTGAAGAACTTAACGGTACCAGTTGCCATCGTGGCCTCCTTATGAAAACGCGGAAAAGCGTTTATGCCCCATGCAAACCATTCGCATGGGCCTCATATCCGGATTTTGCGTGTTCCTGGGAAAAGGCTGTTAAGGCCGAAACTGCAAGGGCAGGCGCAATCGCGAATGGCATGTATATAGGAGTGTATTGCGATTTTAGCAATCGGTGCGCAAACGAAGGTGCGCCACGCTTCATTCGTTAATGGATGCTTGCAACTTTGCGGCGGAGATGTGGCGCGATTGCCGAAACGCCGCGCGCGGAGGCAATGTACGCCGCATTTGGAATCAAATGCACGCAATTGCGACATGCGTACGACATACCGCATGAGTCACGGGCATGGAACGTATGTTCCACCAGGTGTGGTGTTGGCGGCGAGCAACGCTTATGTCCGCATCAACAACAATAAGAAAAAAATGGGAAGCGCCTATGGAGTCGTTGAGCCCAAGGAAGGGAGATGATCCATGGTTTACGCGCCGCCACCGTTGCCACGCGCAACCTCATTGCTGAAACTCCTGCGCGCACTCGCCCCGGCTTCTTCCGCTGGCTCGCCATAGCAATGATGCAGTCGCGTCGCCGCCAGGCCGAACGTGAGATCGCGCGCTATCTCGGCAACGGCAAATTTACCGACGAGATCGAGCGTGAGATCGAGCGCCGCTTCCTGTCAATTCCATCGCGCTTCTAGCAATTTCAAAGAAGATTGAGACCAGTGACTACATTTCCTGTTCGCACACCGGTCTTGCTGCCGCACGCCGGCTTTGGTCGCGTTATTTTTTTCATCGTGACTTTTTCGAAGTGATCGCCGATGCGCAGCTCGACGCCGCGGCCGCGCACAAGGATTATCCGTTCGCGGAGTGGTGAGACCATCACTCGCTGCCGCCGGAGCCTGTCCTCGAACGGGCGAAGCGGGCCCCGAGTAAGGGGACGAAACTAGGTGGTGCCTTCGCTGAGAAAACTACGGCGTAATCGCCCGCCGCAGCAAGGCCCGCGCATCGTCGGTGCCGTCGAGCGCTCGCAGCGTACGCCGCACGACTTTCCAGCCGTCTCTCACGCGCTTGAGTTCCCAGCGATTGGCGCCGACGCGGTGAATACGGAAGCCGGTCGATGTGCCGTGGCCGGAAACTTCGCGCGGAGGGGCCTGCCGGTCGGGCGTGATGATCTGTAAATACGACGTCGCCACCGCCGTGTCGCCATTGAGCTCGACGCGCGGCAATCCAGCAAAGTGGCAGAGGCCGCCGGCAATCGCAGCCTGGTGCTGCGGCGTCTTCACGATTGCCGCAATCGCTTCGTTGCCGGTTGCGCCCTTGCCGTTGCCGAGATCGATCTCGCCGTCCGTGGTGAACGCATCGGGGTAATAGCGGTCAGTACCCGTGTCGGCGGCCGGCGGGTGGCTCGCGATTAAATGATAGATCGCAAGCGTGTCCTCGACCGCGCGCACGCGGTCCTCCAGCGTGTTGTGTGGCGTACTCATACAGGCCTCCCGTCCCGAATTTATGTCGGGAAGCCTACACACAGGCCTCGCGCGCTGCGACTCGACACGGACGGATTTATCTTATTTGGCGTTCCCTGGCCCCCGGAAGTTTCGCGAGTAGAAATCAGCCCAGGCCAGGCTGATGGCGAATGCCGCAAATGCCAGAACGACTCCGGCAATGATGATGGCGGTTTGTGTCGGCATGATGTGAGGCCCCCTTCGCTGCTAATCATGAATCGCAAGAGAAGTTAAAGCGGGGCGGACAGGAGCGACTTTGATGCGAATCAAAACGGTTTGTAGCGACAAGGACGGTAAATAGATGCGGCGCAGAGGTATTTCGCCACACAATGAATTAATTCGTGATGGAACGCGTGGGCATTAATGCAGTCGCGTCACAAAGTTGCCGGAGTTCCTGATGAAAAGTTGGGCTTCCCCCATAACGCACGTCTACAAGACCGGAGCCGCTATGATTCGCAAACTCATAATCACAACAATTTTGGTCGCGCTCGCCGCCACCCCGGCGTTCGCACAAAAGCAGCGTTTGGTGAGTCTCGATGCCGACGGCAATCTCGATGCGTTGATCGCCCGCCATGCCGCGGCGAACAATGTGCCGGAGGATCTCGTACGTCGTGTGATCAAGCGTGAGAGCGGTGGCAATCCGCGCGTTGTCAGTGCAGGAAACTACGGGCTGATGCAGATCAAGCTCGCGACAGCCCGCTCCATGGGATACGCCGGCAATGCCGCCGGCCTCCTCGACGCCGACACCAACATGTCCTACGCGGTAAAATATCTTGCCGGCGCCTATCGCGTTGCCAACGGCAATACCAACCGCGCCGTGCATTATTATGCCGCCGGTTATTATTATGCTGCCAAGAGCAAGGGCATGCCGATGAAGTCTGCGGATAATTCGCTCGACACGTACGCTTCTGCAACGCCGGGCAGCGTGAAATTCAGTTCCGAACGAAGCCTGCGTGGGGCAATCTCGCACAGCGAAGTTGCATCCTCGTTGAGTCTCTATAGCGGGCGTCCCGACTATTACTGATCTCGGCACTAGCCGCATTGGCGGCCGTTTGCGATGCCGTAGCCGGGCATTTTGATATCGCAATCGAAGGGTGTCGCCCCACGCTAGTAGGGAATTGTGCGGGGGACCGTTGAAAAGGCCGACTGACTCGCTTGCGGAGCAACATATGGCTGCTGTTGGGACCGCTGATTGGACTGCTGGGTGCCATACCCCGGTTGTTGATACTGCTGCCCGCTGAACAAGATCTCGAACAGAGTGAGCTGCTGAGGCGGCGTGGCATTGGTCGTCACTTTGTGGCGCGCCCGGTGTACCCCGCGGCGACGGATTTCCCGTTCCGGTTTGGCAGACTCAGGTTTCCTGACCGCCGGCGCGCTTTCCTCCTGCGCGGTCACAGGCAATTCAAACAACGAGGGCTCGCCGATTTCGACTGGAATGCTAACGCTGGGCATCTCATTGATCGCGCCCGTTTCTTCCGGATCCATGTCGCTTCGGTCGTTGGGGAGGCCCGCCACTTTGGATTGTGCGTCGTCGGAGCGAGCCGGCGGGTCGGGCAGCTCGCGTAAACGATTGAGCTCATCAGCGCGTTTGAGGGCGGCGAGGATAAGGAATTGCCGCACTTCGGGATGACGGTCGCGGTCAACTAATGCGCCGCGTGCTGGTGCGATCGTTGCAGCCATAGGCGAACGGGATCTTTCTGGCGGGCTAAGCGCCAGCACCAGGATCAAAATGGCGAGAAGTACGCCGCCCACAGGGAGAATCCGGAGAATCGGCAGCATCGCCCTGTGCATAACTGAGTCGGTGTCAATACCAAAGCCCCGCTTGCGCACGACAGTTCGGCAACAGAAGGTGTGCGGCATTTATATCACGGGCACTGTCACACGACCGTCGTGACAGCCTACCTCGCGATTGCTACGAAGCGGTTCCATTAGCGTTGCGGGGAAGCGTCATGATGACAAAGCCGAATTGTCCAATCATTGCCATCGAGGAGCATTATTGGGATCCGGAATTGGCCAAACATTTTACAGGTCCCGAAGCCGGACGTGGCAATGAGACGGACGAACGGCTCTATGATCTAGGCAGTCTGCGCCTCAAGGAGATGGACGAGGCCGGCATCGACATCCAGGTTCTCTCGCATGGTGCCCCATCTACCCAGAAGCTCGCGGCCGACATCGCCGCAGACCTGACCCGGCAAGTGAACGACCGCCTCGCCAAAGTGTGCTTGGCCAATCCCAAACGCTTTGCGGCTTTTGCGGCCCTTCCGACCGCCGATCCGAAAGCGGCCACCGACGAACTCGAGCGCACTGTCACCAAGCTTGGTTTTAAAGGCGCCATGCTGCATGGCATGTCGAACAGCGAGTTCCTCGACCTCAAGAAATTCTGGCCGATCTACGAGCGCGCGGAAAAACTTGACGTGCCGATCTACTTCCATCCCTCGTTGCCGCATCCGAAGGTGACGGAAATCTATTACCAGGACTATGCCAAAGACTTCCCGTTGGTGGTGCGGCCGGCCTGGGGCTACACAGTGGAGACGGCGACGCAAGCGATCCGGCTGGTGCTGTCCGGAGTGTTCGACAGGCACCCGAACCTGAAGATCATTCTCGGCCATTTCGGCGAGACGCTGCCGTTCCTGGTCTGGCGTATCGATGCTTCGCTCAAGCGGCCGGGGCAGAAGGCGATGAGCTTTCGCGACGTCTTCTGCAAGAATTTTTACGTGACCACCAGTGGTTTCTTCTCCGACCCGGCGCTGATCTGCTGCATGCTGGAGATGGGCGTGGACCACATTCTGTTCTCAGTCGACTGGCCATTCGTGATGAATCCGCCGGCAGTCAAGTGGATGGAAAGCGTGTCGATCTCTGACTCTGACAAGGTCAAAATATTGAGTGGAAACGCCAAGCGACTTTTGAAGATGTGATCAGCCGACCGGATGACGCCGATAGTACTCGGCGTCTTCCGCAGACTGCTTCCAGTCCTTGCTGCCGCGCCAATCGCAATGGTGCGCGCGCATGTCGGGGCCGTAACGTACACGGAAAAGCAACGTGCGCGCCGGCCCATTTTCGTATTCGTGCACCTCGCCGGGCGGGTGAACGACAAAGGCGCCGGGCCTAACCGCGATACTTTCCGTCGGTGTTCGCATGGTGCCTCCGCCGGAAAAGCAGAAATAGATTTCGGTGGCATGCGGATGGCAGTGATAAGGGCTGATTTGGCTGGGCTCCCAGCAAGCCACGGTGAAATCACCCTCGGCTACTTTGCCGAGGATCTTTTCAACATGGCGCTTGGGATCCCACTGCTGTTCGCGCTCGAGGTTGAAGACATGCATGGCGATGGTGCTCCCAGCGAATTTTGATATGCACCCTAGCGCAATCACCGATCAGTCAGGAGGTCCGACATTGCGTTTCGCCCGCGTGCATTGATAGAAGGGGCATACTGGGCCCGTAGCTCAACTGGTTAGAGCCGACCGCTCATAACGGTCTGGTTGGAGGTTCGAGTCCTCCCGGGCCCACCACGCAGT
>JBARNC010000066.1:0-5359 GCA_049802775.1 Pseudolabrys sp.
GGCACTTAGCGAACAGTCTGGAGCAAGCCATCGATGTCCGCTTTCGGGGGTAAAGCGGACATCGGAATTGGCGGGCAGAATGTCCGCTTTATGACTCGAAGCGGACATTGGTACGAACAAAGCGGACATTGCTACGAACATTGCTCAAGAAAAAGGCCCCAGTCGGAACGGTGTCAGAACCGTCCGCGCCGGGGCCGCGCCGCGCTTTCCTCCCTTTGGACTTCAGCGTGGCTTATAGCTGCGTCGCTCTTTATCGGCCCCGACCTCTTTTGGAGGGACGGGGGGCCATTTCGAGGCCGGGGCCGCGCTCGGAAATCAGAGCTGGCCCTGATCCTATTTTCAGATCGCAGCGTCGAACAAATTAAAGTTTGTTCACATCGGCCGCACTCGGTGCGACATTTCGTCTGCTTTTGCGGGTAAGATCAATCTTCTTGAAAGCGCATGAGCGTTTAATCCAGTGCATCCTCCAAAAGTTGGACACACCCATTACAAAAAATTCACGTGCACTCACGAAGAGATGCGCGCAAGCTGAAATTCTCAAAGAGGGGACGACGCCTGCCTTTTGACAAGGAGGCGCGTATGTTGCGATCAGAAATTGATTTCCCGCCAGTTTCTCAGATCGGCGATAGGCGATGCCCGGAATGTCGCTCTTCTATGCGGCTTGCATGGATCGAACCTGACGAAAAACCCGGTTATGACAAGCGCACGTTTGAGTGCTTGCATTGCCACCACTTGGATACCGTGACGGTGAAACTCAGGTGATCGGCCAGCGAGGGGCGGAAAAGTCGAAGCGCAGTTCTTACGCTTTTTTGCCAAACGTAACTTTGGCGGCTGATTTTGCGGGTATGTTCTATTTCTTTCCATCAGCGTGAATGGGTGATGTTATGCCGCAATTCACACCTAGACTCATCCAAGACATGAGAAATGCGCTTGAAGATGTCATGTCAAGAGTTCCCACCGAATATATGACAGCGGCGGTTAAGGTGTATCTCGCTGAATGCATCCTAAAGGCAGCGGCTCAAGGTCATACAAACTATAACGAGCTAGTGACCGCTGCAGCTGATCAAATTCAGACCGCTATATCGCTATTCACGTGAACAAGAGGGCGATGAATAGGAAAGTGCAGAGCGCGTGAGGCGGATTGGCATACTAATAGGAGTGGCCTTGAAACTGGCCTCCACGATTTCGGTTGGTGGAATGGACGCAACGTTCAAATCGAGTATCGCTGGGCTGATGGCGATCTAGATCGTACGCGCGCCTTCGCAGAAGAACTTGTTGGTTTAGGTCCAGACCTTATCGTGGCGGGCAATACGCCTGTGGTCGCCGCTCTCATGCAGCAGACTCGGACAATTCCAATCGTATTCGTAATGGTTTCCGATCCGGTAGGCAGCGGACTTGTCACAAACTTGGCTCGTCCCGACGGCAACGTCACCGGGTTTTCGAATTTTGAGTTTTCTATGGGCGGCAAATGGATGCAACTGATCAAGGAAATGGTGCCCAATGTCACCCGCGTCGGTGTACTGTTCAATTCGGTAACGGCTCCATATGCCAGCGGCTACATGCGTTCCGTGGAAGCCGCCGGATCGTCAATGGCGGTCGCAGTCACGACGTTGCCTGTTCCCGACGTCAGTGGGATTGAACCCGCAATTGCAAATCTGGCGGCGACGCCAAATTCCGCACTCTTCGTGCTCACCGACGTCTTCACTACCGTTAACCGTGAGACAATAACAACGCTGACAGCGAAATATCGGCTGCCCGCTGTCTATCCGCACAAGTATTTCGTTGTCGGTGGTGGCCTAATATCGTACGGAATAGACATTGCCGATTTGCATCGTCGATCGGCATCTTATGTCGATCGCATTCTCAAGGGGGCCACCCCCACGGAACTTCCTGTTCAAGCGCCGACCAAGTTCGAGTTGGTCATCAATCTCAAAACCGCGAAGGCGCTCGGCCTTCCTGTGCCGCCAACGCTGCTCGCCCGCGCCGACGAGGTGATCGAATAGCGAGGCTGTTTGCTGCAGTGCGTTGGTCGCTAATGGCACAAAGCGGACATACTGAGTTGCACTGCACATGTCCGCTTTCGGAGGTAAAGCGGACATGCCGTTTTGCACTGCATATGTCCGCTTATGACCCAAAGCGGACAGGGTTGCCTTGATAGACACTCTCAACACCCGGCCATAAACTCCATTCGACTCCCTGGGGCAGGGCAATCTACATGGCCGAAGAGCGCGTTGAACGGCGATTGACCGCCATCCTAGCCGGCGATGTCGCCGGCTACAGCCGGCTCATGGGTGCAGACGAAGAGGGCACGCTTAAGCGCCTCAACGCACACCGGCGCGAGTTCCTGGAACCCAAGGTCAAGGAACATCGCGGTCGCATCGTCAAGCGGTCAGGCGACGGAGTCTTGATCGAATTTGCGAGCGCGGTAGATGCCGGACGCTGCGCCGTGGAGATACAGCGCGGGATGAGCGAACGGAATAGGCCGGCGCCACCAGACAAGCGGATCGAACTCCGTATTGGCATTCATGTTGGCGACGTCATCATTGAGGAAGGCGACATTTTTGGCGACGGAGTCAACATTGCCGCTCGGCTCGAAGCCATCGCAGAGCCTGGCGGCATTTGCATCTCCGATGACGCATATAGGCAAGTGCGCGACAAGCTCAACATCGTCTTCGAAGATGCTGGCGAGCAGCAGCTCAAAAACATCGCGCGGTTGGTGCGCGTCTATCGCGTCAAACTTGGCGAGGGCGGCGCGACACAGCCAACCGCGCCAGCGTTGGCATTGCCTGACAAGTCATCGATCGCGGTACTGCCGTTTCAGAACATGAGCGGCGATTCCGACCAGGACTATTTCTGCGACGGCATGGTAGAAGACATCATTACCGGCCTCTCGCGGATCAAGTGGCTGTTCGTTATCGCTCGCAATTCGACCTTCACCTACAAGGGCCGGCCGGTCGACGTGAAACAGGTCGGCCGCGAACTCGGCGTCCGCTATGTGCTCGAAGGTAGCGTGCGCAAGGCGGCAGATCGCGTGCGCATCACCGGGCAGCTCATCGACGCCGTAACGGGCGCACATGTTTGGGCCGAGCGCTATGATCGCCGGCTCGAAGACATCTTCGCACTCCAGGATGAAATCACGCTGAATGTCGTGGGGGCGATAGAGCCCAGCCTGCGGCAAGCGGAAATCGAGCGCGCGAAGCGAGAGCGCCCCGAGAGCCTGGGGGCCTACGACCTGCTCCTGCGCGCCTTGCCGGATGTCTACGCGGCAATGCCAGAGGAAGCCAGCAAAGCACTGCAATTGCTCGATCGTGCGCTGACCCTAGAGCCGGAGTATGCCCTGGCCCACGCCTACGCGGCATGGTGCCACGAAATCCGCTTCCTCCGCGCCGGACAAAAGTCCGATGATCGGGATGCTGCGATCCGGCACGCCCATGCGGCGATCGCCAACGGCCCGGATGATGCAACAGCGTTGGCGCTGGCGGGTTTCGTCATGGCTATTGTCGCCCATGACATGCCAACGGCGCGTAAGGCCTTCGACCGGGCGCTAACGATCAGCCCATCTTCTTTCTTTGCGCTCGCCTTCGGCGGGACGGCTGTCGGGTGGAAAGGCGACGCGGAGCGCGCAATCGACTGGGGCGAGCGCGCAATCCGGATCAGTCCGTTCGATCGCCTGCTCTATATGCCCAATCACGCGATCGCAGTCGGCAATTTTTTGCTGGGACGCTACGACAAGGCCGCAGAGGCGGCGCGGCAGGCGATCCACTCGAAGCCGGAGTTCAGCATCCCGCATGTCATCTTGGCGGCTGCACTTGCTGCCGCAGGGCACTTGGACGAGGCGCGGGCCGCCGCTTCACGTGCTCTGGCGCTGCAACCTGGTTTCAGTACGCGCGGGTTCTGTTCCGCGATCGCGATGCCGCCCTCCCTCGCCACACCATTTTCTGAGGCGCTCCGCGCGGCCGGCTTGCCGGACTAGCCGTCGGGACCAAAAACGCGCGACACTGGGTGCGTCGCCGCTGCGAATGTAGCTATTGATGCTGTGGACGGCTCCTCCACCGGCACGTGAGTGCCACGAATGTGGGCGCTGTTAAAATAACGGAGGACACGCCATGAAGGTCGGTTTCATCGGGACAGGCCGCATGGGCCAAACCATGGTCCGCCGCCTGCTCGACGCCAAGCACGACGTCGGCGTCTATAACCGCACCGCCGAGAAGGCCAAGCCGCTGGCCGACGCCGGCGCCAAGATCCTGTCGTCGATCGCCGACGCCTCCCGCTACGGCGAGCTCGTGTATACGATGCTGGCCGACGACGCCGCGCTGGAGGATGTGGTGTACCAGCAAGGGCTGCTCGCCGCGCTGCCCAAGGGCAGCATCCATATCTGCGCCGGCACCCACGGCATCCCGGTGATCCGCAAGATCAAGAAGGCCCACGCCGACAAGGGCCACGTTCTGGTTTGCGCCCCGATGATGGGCCGCCCTGAGATGGTTTCCTCCGGCACTGCCGGTGTCTTCGCATCCGGGCCCGCCGACGCGATGGCGAAGTGCAAGCCGCTGTTCGACGTTCTCGCCCGCCGCACCTTCGAGGGCGGCTCCGAGCCGGAGGCCGCCACCGCCATGAAAATCGCGATCAATTTCGTGCTCGGCTGCGCCATCGAGGCGATGGGCGAAGGCTTCTCGCTCACCCGCAAGTACGGCGTGGCGCAGAGCGTATTCTACGACGTCATGACCGACGGCCTGTTCAACTGCTCGGCCTACAAGGTCTATGGCAAGATCATGGTCGACGAGAGCTATTCGAAGGTCGGCCACATGGCGGTGCTTGGCCTCAAGGACGCCAACCTCGCGCTCGATGCAGGGTTCCTTGCCGCGGTGCCGCTGCCGAGCGGCAACGTCTGGCGCGATCGGTTGGTCGGCGCCGTCGCCCACGGCGACGGCGACAAGGACTGGGCGGTGATGGCGCTCGAGCAGGCGCGCGCCAGCGGGCTGGCGTAGCATGATCCCGAAAAGTGGGAACCGGTTTTCGGATTGAGATCATGCTCCAAGAAGTCGCGATGGACGCTGCGGCAGCACAGGCATTCGATTTAGCCCGTCTGAACCGCGCCTTCCTCGACGACCCCTATCCGACCTATCGCGGTTCACATCATTGGACAGTGATTTGGCTGGCGGCGGCTGCACCGTGTAGGCAGCACCCCCGAGCATCAGCATACTCACGACGCTACGGACGCGGAGGCCATCTGCGAGGCTGTCACCAGGGCCAACATGCGGTTCGTTGAGACCAAGACCCCCGAGCAGCAGAGCGGCCTGGTGCTCCATCGCACGCGCCATCTGTTCATCCGCCAGCAGACCGCGGTAATCAATGCGATCCG
>JBARNC010000067.1:0-1650 GCA_049802775.1 Pseudolabrys sp.
GAATACCCACGAGGCGACCCCCAGCGTCGATAACCGCCAGCACGCCAATGCGGCGCGTGTTGAGCAGCTTAGCTGCGGCGACAAGATCGGCGGTAGGGTCTATGCTCACAACCTCGTCGCCCTTGGCCGCAAGAATGGTCTTCACGATCATGCCAGACTCCTTGGCGGTTTAGCCGCTTTGCGACCCTGTTCTGGTGCGCGGTCTCATTGCCTTCCCAAGACAAGGCATCGTAACGGCTTAAACCCTTAGTGGAAAAGGGGTGGCCGATGTCCGCTTTGGGTCATTAGCGGACAAACCGTCCCGGGCCAAAATCCGGCTTTGTCCGCTTTGGTCCAATAGCGGACATTCGGCACTGCAAGCAGCCATGTCCGCTATGGGACGTCGCACTTGGATAGGACGCGGCCTTGATTATTGCTGTCCACCAGTACTCTTTGCAGGTCCCAATCACGAAATTCCATTACATTTGATCCAGCTCAAATGCCCACAGCTCAGGTGTGTGATCTTCCTTGACGGCGGGCCCGTGGGAGGGATGCGATGGTGGAAATCATCGAGATCCTGCGTCACGAACATCGAAATATCGAAAAATTGCTCCGCGTAATGGAGCAGGAGCTAAGAGTCTTTGATCGAGGCGAATGTCCCGACTACGAGGTCTTTGGGGCAATTATTGAATTCTTTAAAAAATATCCTGACTCCTGTCATCATCCAAAGGAGGACATCATTTACGAGAAATTTAAGGCGCGCAACCCAGATCGAGCCGCGTCAATTTCTGACCTTGAAGCTGAGCATCGAGAAGGTGCAGTGCGATTGCGTTGTGTCGCTCAAGCTATCGAAAACGTTCTAAATGATCAGGAAGTTCTACGTGAGGGTGTCGACCAGATTGTCCGCGACTTCATCGACAATGAAAGAAAGCATATCGCTTTAGAAGAAGAGGTGGTTTTCCCGGCGATAGTTGACACATTAGAACCCAGAGATTGGGCCGACGTCGCGTTGACACTGGCCGATCGGTACGGCCCGCCGTCGGCAGCAGATTTTGAGGAGCAGTTCAACACGCTTCGCCGAAACATACTCGAACTTGAGGAGGCCGCAGTTGCGCGGCGGTTATAGTGTTTGGGTTGCCGTGTGGGTAGCGCGCGGTCGTCGGTAATTGGCGGACGGGCTGCATGTCAACGACGCGCTCGGTGCCGCCATCATTACAGCGCCAGCAGCAGCTCAGGCTCAAGGAGCTATAATTGAGCTATATCAATGGGACGGCAGCTCCAATGATGCATCAGTGGTTTTCGCAGAGGGTCTGATGGCCAAAGGCAAGCGCAAATCCATGACTAAGGTCACGACTGCGGCCAAAGCCAAGTCGAGAGGGAAAGCCGTTGCCAAGACCAAAACGTCCAAGACCAAGGGCAACAGCAAAGCGCTGACGCGGTCCCTGTCGGCCAACGACATCAGCGATAAGGCGCTTGAATTTGGTCAAAGAGCCACGGCGGCTGCATCTGCATTGACCGCGGGTGCCGCGAGTACAATTTCTGAAATGAGCCACAAGGCCGCAGAAGCCGCCGAGCCTCTCAAGGAGCAAGCGGTCGAAAAACTAGCGGTGGCTAAGGACGCAGTATCGGAGTTTGCGCACCGGGCTACGGACGCTGTCTCTGAATTTGTCC
>JBARNC010000068.1:0-3339 GCA_049802775.1 Pseudolabrys sp.
CTCTCGACCGCACCAGCTAAAAACTTCCAATCATTTGAAAGTATTAGGCAGGCGATGGTATGTCGCTTTGTAGCATCTTTGTGGCAGAGATTTTGTAGCAAAATTTTAGTGGAAAAGTCGGATCGCCCAATCTCGTCTTCCCCTGCAGCAGTTAGTAGCTGCTGGAATGTTGCAGCCAACTGCATCCGGCTAAGAGGCGAGCACTAGACGCGGTCGCTGTCGCCAAGAGATATGGGATCCGGTAAGGAAGCGCCCTCGCTGCTGTATCACAGCATGGCGCGATCGCCTAGTCAGTCCCGAGAACAGCCGCAGAATGGCCGAGAAGATTCACGCTCATGGCGGTGTTGCCGAGGAACGCACTTATCGCCGGGTCGGTCATCTTTACGTTGATCGGTGCTTTTGCGCCCGCTTTGCGAGTTCTGGCGCAGCACTGGCGCGAGGCCACTCAATTCGTCTGGCGCGTCACACGGCAGGCCGATTTGTCAACACTTGAGCGACGCCGATACCGATCAGGACACTCGGCGCGCACGACTTAGGGATTAATGTCGGTCGCGTCGATTCAAAGCTGGCATCCCGAAAATTTCGTGGCAGCCCCTGCTGACAAAAACTTGGAAGCCTCATACTCCTTGCTGACTAAGACGGCTATCCTCCCCCAGGCGGCAGGTAACAATAGACCTCACCACCATTGCCGATGAAGATAATGCCGTGCCCAGTCGGATTGCCACGGTCCCATTTGATCTTGGTATTGGGAACTGCAACACGCTTTCCGTTCTCAATGTGAGGGCGACCAAGCGGTATGTCGTCGCGTGTGTCAGTGATGATGGCGACGTACTGATCGCCCTTCACCTCATAGCTGTCGGCCCAATAAGCGTCGGCCAGCCCACAGCAGGTCAAGTGCGGATAGTCTGGCCGCATCAGCCCGTTGAACCACTGGCGATATAGCGGATCGACACCATCCCACTGACCAAGGTCGCGTGCCGGAGCCGTGCAGATGGAAAGGGCAAGGACCGCCGCCCAAACAGTCCAGATAAGAATAGGTGAGGACTTCAGCATTGCCTTTGTCCTCTATTTTTATAGCCGCCGTGCCGAAGTGGGTCGCCGTCGTATTGGCGTCGTTTAGCCGTTGCTAACCTTCGGGGTTCTGGGGTGACATAATGTCACCACTGAACATTGGCGCGGTCGCTTGGTGACAAAACTTGAAGTTTCATGTCCCCATACGGCTAGTATAGCCGAGTGAAAAAGGAGAGTGGCCCGTGCCTAGCGGCACGACTGGGCTAGGCGCGTCTTGACGAACGATCGGCATGGGAAAGCGCCAGCGTTGAACGGCGATTGCGGCGCTTCAAAATAATCCCGCTCACGCATAGCTCCGACCGAGCCGATGTTCTCGTGCATAGCTCCGACCGAACCCATGCCCATGTCCGCGTTCACAAGCGCGAGGCGTGGCCGTTCGACCGGATTTGGTTTCGCGAGCGCGACCGCACTCAAGGCCAAAAGCAACGCGGTGGCCGTCAAGGCTCTCATCGGCCCGGCCTCCTGTGTTTATGCAATAGGCAATTGTGGGGAACATGCTCTTGTTCCGAGCCGGGCGTCATATTTGCGTGATGCTAAGCGGGTGGCATTGATTCAGGACAAATCATCAACGGTGCTGGAGCTAAGATTTAATGAAGGTGGGCACAGCAAGTGCGATAATGTCTTGCTGGGGCTGAGGGCTTCCAACAAGGGAGTCCAGAAATGTGTGATTTTAGCCTCTACAGTGTACGTTCGCGACCCGCGCAGGTTGGCGATAAGCTCGTGACGCATAACTTCGGCACCGGAACACGCGGTTTCGCCGCCGTCGATGATCCCAAGCTGGCGGTGTGTCTGATGCCGGGAACGGAACTGGCCTTCGCCAGCGAAGTTGCCATCCTGCCGCATGGCCTTCTCGGGTGGAAGACGAAGACAATCAACCACCGGACGGCAATCTTTCGGCAAGTCAACAAGGAAACGTCAACCGCACATCACGATGCGCTCGAATTCCCGGATGGGCGGATCGAGTTGCTGACGATCCTGTGCGAGGGTCAAGCGGCAACAGTGCTTCAGTTGCCTGCGCGGCAAACGATCACGGCAGAAGCAGATGCCCAGAAGCACACCGCCTACGTGGGCTGACAATTCGGGATAGGATCAATCTGTGTAGGCTGCCTTATGCGGCCTACTTTTTTCACGCGCGGCCGCCTAATAATCAAACACCTGATCGGATTCGGAGAGACAGCCGCGAGGCGGAAATAACTGCGCAAATACGTAACCATCACTGACATGAAAATCGAAATAGAAATTTCGGACTTACAATTTCGATTAGTCGCGCATATATCCGGGCTACAGCGCCCAGCACAGCGACGTCTTCTTGATCACATCATGTGTTAGAAAACGAAGAGCGCTCGATGTGCTGGGTCGGCTGGTGATCGGAGCAGTAACGACCAATGATCGAATCTAATCCCCACTACATTAATGAACTGCAATCCGTCTTACGAGGGGTTAAGGAGGGTTGGTACGCGAGGGACGAACACGGCAAGCTTCTATTCGGTCCATTTTCCAATCAGGAGAATTGCCTGACGAGGATCAGCCAGTCAGTGAATTGGGCAGCGTCCTTTGAGTCGCGGCGACCAGCGAGCTAAAGCCCCCTTGCGGCTCAAACTGCCATTCGCTGCGAGTGTGACGCCAGTCACAGTCGAACGAGTTAGTCGCGCTACAATTTACAGGCAGTAGGACGGGCACTGCGAAAGATGCGTTGATGCACTTCAGTGTCAGCAGCGATGCCTACTGCGTCTCGCCGTTATCTGGCCTGAAGCCGCGAAATGCCCATCCCGCCACGAATCCGAGCAGCAAAAGCGCAATAGGCGGGCCAATCAACAGGACCGGTATCGCGAGGAGGTCGCCAGAACTTTGGAAACCGCTCTGTATCCCATGAAGGATCAAATAGACGATCCATCCCATAATCCATGCGGCGGACAAGAGCAGCCAGACGCGCAATAATCCGCGCCGCCAATTCACCTGCGTAACTTTATTTACTTGCGCATCGGATGTTCGACGAGGAATTCCAAAGTGGGGCATTGCGACTGTACCTAAGCGTCGTTATTCCACTGGGATCGAGCGCGACGTTAGCCTCCACCTCTAGAGCGTGACGCTGTAACGCCGTCAATTCCGTTTCCGCCTTGATCATTAGTGGTGCCGTCCTTCGTATCTACAACGGTAACGACCACGAGGGGATAAGCCTTTTTTATCACCGCCCCGGCGGTTGCCGCATCTTCCTTGCTACTGAACGAACGCTTGATTTGTCCGTCCACCCTGAGAAGGAACCGTTCC
>JBARNC010000069.1:0-20298 GCA_049802775.1 Pseudolabrys sp.
CCTAGTAAGAACGCTGGCCCTTTGCCAGCCCGAGCCCGGGAATCGCAGTTGAAAACCCTTGCCGGAACAATTAGAACAGAACAGGAACGACTCCACAAGGAGCCAGTTCGAGGTAAGCTCACGAGCGCGGCAAAAGCCACCTGTGGATTAGGGCTGAACGCGCCTACCGCCCCCTTTGTCCCCTCCTTGGCGAGGACTAGGGTGAGTTTCGTAATTCAAAGGGCCGTGCGCGGCACGCGGCCCTCAAACGGCGAGCGCCGGCGGCTTCCCCTGAAGCAGGCGCGCAAATCGCCACGCGGAGAGCACCATGGCAGGTAGTGTCAACAAGGTCATCCTCGTCGGCAATCTGGGCGCCGATCCCGAAGTTCGCCGCACCCAGGACGGGCGCCCGATCGTCAATTTGCGGGTGGCGACCTCGGACACCTGGCGTGACAAGAACACCGGTGAGCGGCGTGAGAAGACCGAATGGCATCGCGTTGTCATCTTCAGCGAGGGTCTTGCAAAAATCGCCGAGCAGTACCTGAAGAAAGGCTCGAAGGTTTACCTCGAAGGCGCTCTGCAGACGCGTAAATGGCAGGACAAGGATGGGCAGGACCGCTACTCGACCGAGGTGGTGCTGCAAGGCTTCAATTCGGCGCTGACCATGCTCGACCGGGCGGGCGGCGGCGGTGTGGGCACCGATAACGGCGATTTCGGCTCGGCCGGGCCGACAGCGTCACGCGAGCGCAAGCCTGCAATGGCCGGCGCCAGCGGCAAGCGCGACGACATGGACGATGAGATTCCATTCTGAGGTAAAGCGCGCGCACACTGCCGCTGCCACAAACTCGGCGTCATGCGCGGGCTTGACTCGCACATCCATGATGAGGCGCCAACAATTAAATGCTTACGTCCGTGCGGCGCGTCATCATGGATTGCCGGGTAAAGCTCGGCAATGACAGCGGAGAGGTTGAATACGGTCAACCCGCCAAGGCAAGGCGGGCGCCGTCGATGACATATTGCGCGGCCAGCGCCGCGAGCAGAACGCCGAGCAGACGCGAGGCCACGACACTGGCTGTGACGCCGAGCATTTTGCCGATGCGTCCTGCCAGCGCAAAAACGACAAAGCAGAGCGCGACCACGGTAACGATGACTGCAAGCAGGATCATGAGCTGCACGGAATCGCCGCTGCTGCGTCCGGCGAGCAGAATGGTGGCAGTGATCGCACCGGGACCGGCCATCAGCGGAATGGCGAGCGGGAAAGCGGCGATGTTGCGCACGTGCTCTTCGATGGCTTGCTCGGCCTGTTGCGACTGCCGTTCGATGCGCACGCCGAATACCATTTCCGACGCGATCGAAAACAGCAGGAGACCGCCGGCGATGCGGAAGGCCGGCAGGCCGATCGACAGCGTGTGCAGCAACCAGTCGCCGATTAGTGCACTACCTGCGAGGATTCCGGCGGCGATCAGCGTGGCGCGCAAGGCGACGCTGCGGCGGGCGCGCCGGGGCAGGCCTTGGGTGATCGCCAGGAACGACGGGATGAGGCCGATCGGGTCGACCACGACGACCAAGGTGACGAGCGCGGAGATGAGGAATTCGACGGGCATGGGCGGCGCTTAAGGTACTCTTTTGCGGCAGTTTTTGCGCGCGTAAACGGCGCCGATCCGAAACCTCCCTGACGCTCGTAACATATTGAATTAAATGACAATATTAGCCTGTGTGGGGCTTCATTTCGGTTGGCAAAGCGGTCCTGAATCAGCTACAAAAATCGCAACCAAAAATCCACGCAGGACGTCATCTTGGCCGACACCGAACCTCCGAAATCGGGGGACGCAACACCCTCCGATGTGCGCCCGGTTTCTATCACCGAGGAGATGAAGCGCAGCTATCTAGATTACGCCATGAGCGTGATCGTGTCGCGTGCGTTGCCAGATGCGCGCGACGGCCTCAAGCCCGTGCATCGGCGCATTCTCCACTCGATGAACGAAAACGGGCATACGCCGGACAAGAAGTACGTGAAATCCGCGCGCGTGGTCGGCGACGTGATGGGCAATTATCACCCGCACGGCGATCAGGCGATCTACGACGCGCTGGTGCGCATGGCGCAGGATTTTTCCATGCGCCTCATGCTAATCGACGGGCAAGGTAATTTCGGCTCGGTCGACGGCGATCCGCCGGCGGCCATGCGCTACACCGAATGCCGGCTGGCACGGCCGGCGATGGCGCTGCTGGACGACATCGACAAGGACACTGTCGACTTCCAGGACAACTACGACGGCAACGAGAAAGAGCCGGTCGTATTGCCGGCGCGCTTCCCGAATTTGCTGGTCAACGGCGCCGGCGGCATCGCAGTGGGCATGGCGACTAATATCCCGCCGCACAATCTGGGCGAGATGGTCGATGCGGCCATTGCGCTAATCGACAATCCCGCGCTCAGCATCGACGACCTGATCAAGATCGTGCCCGGTCCAGATTTTCCGACCGGCGGCATTATCCTCGGCCGCGACGGTCTCCGCTCAGCCTACAAGGAAGGGCGCGGCTCGATCATCATGCGCGGCAAGGTCGAGGTCGAGACCGTCCGCAAGGAACGCGAAGCCTTCATCATTACGGAAATTCCGTACCAAGTGAACAAGGCAACGATGGTCGAGCGCATCGCCGAGCTGGTGCGTGAGAAGAAGATCGACGGCGTTGCCGATCTGCGTGACGAAAGCGATCGCCAGGGCTATCGCGTGGTGGTCGAGCTCAAGCGTGAAGCGGTGCCGGACGTGGTGCTCAACCAGCTCTACCGTTTCACGCCGCTGCAATCGTCTTTCGGCTGCAACATGGTGGCGCTCGACAGCGGCCGCCCGCTGGTGATGACGCTGAAGGACCTGCTTACGGTCTTCATCGCCTTCCGCGAGGAGGTGGTGTCGCGGCGCACCAAGCATCTGCTCGTCAAGGCGCGCGACCGCGCCCATGTGCTAGTTGGCCTCGCCATCGCAGTCGCCAACATTGACGAAATGATCAAGCTCATCCGTGCCGCAAAGGATCCGAACGAGGCGCGCGAGACCCTGATGAAGCGCGACTGGGCGGCCAAGGATGTAGCCTCGATGGTGACGCTGATCGACGATCCGCGCCACAAGGTAACGCCCAAGGGCACGACGAAACTTTCCGCCGAGCAGGCAAAGGCAATCCTCGATCTGCGTCTGCAACGGCTGACCGCGCTTGGCCGCGACGAGATCAAGGAAGAACTGGACAAGCTTGCAACCGAAATCGCCGACTATCTCGACATCCTGCGCTCACGCTCGCGCATCCAGACGATCATTAAGAACGAGCTAACGGCGGTAAAGAAAGAATTCGCTACGCCACGCCGCACGGTGATCGCGGAAGCAACGGGGCAGGTCGACGAGGAGGACCTGATCACGCGGGAAGAAATGGTCGTCACCGTCTCGCACCAGGGCTACATTAAGCGCGTGCCGCTTTCGACCTATCGCGCGCAGCGCCGCGGCGGTAAGGGGCGTGGTGGCATGCAGGTGCGCGAAGAGGATTTCGTATCGCGCCTGTTCGTCGCTTCCACGCACGCACCGGTTCTGTATTTCTCGTCACGCGGGAAGGTCTACAAGGAGAAAGTGTGGCGGTTGCCGATCGCGGCGCCGCAGGCGCGCGGCAAGGCGCTTATTAATATCCTTCCGTTGCAGCAGGGCGAGACCATCACCACCATCATGCCGCTTCCGGAGGACGAAGCGACGTGGGCCGATCTCGACGTGATGTTTGCCACCACCAGCGGCACGGTCCGCCGCAACAAGCTCTCCGATTTCGTCGACGTGCGGCCGTCGGGGATCATCGCCATGAAGCTCGAGAACGGCGAGGCGATTGTCGATGTGCAGATCTGCACCGAAAAGGACGACGTGCTGCTCACCGCCGATGGTGGACAGTGCATCCGCTTCGCAGTGCCGGAAGTGCGTGTGTTCCAGGGCCGAACGTCGCGCGGGGTGCGCGGCATCACGCTCGCCGAAAAGGATCACGTAATTTCGCTGTCCATTCTGCGCCACGTCGACGTGACGGCAGAAGAACGCGCCGCTTATCACAAACGCGCCAGCGCCGTCCGGCGCGGTGTCGGCGATGAGGAAGGCGCGCCCGCGGAGGCCGAGGAGGCAGTCGGCGCGATCGAGTTGGGCGAGAAGCGCTACGTCGAATTATCAGCGGCCGAACAATTTGTGCTCACCGTGTCCGAGCGTGGCTACGGCAAACGCTCGTCGTCGTACGAGTACCGCACGACCGGGCGCGGCGGCAAAGGCATTGTTGCGATGGCGCTTACCAAGAAAACCGGGCGCATCGTTGGCTCGTTCCCAGTGGAAGAGGCCGATCAGGTGATGCTGGTTACCGACGCCGGCAAGCTGATCCGCACACCTGTATCCGGCATCCGCATTGCCGGACGCTCGACGCAGGGTGTGATAGTGCTCAATACCGCCGAGGACGAACGCGTGGTGTCGGTCGAGCGGTTGAGCGAGGAAGACGGAGAGTAGGGCTCGAATCCTTCTCGGCGCTCAGCGCGCGCCGGCAGCTTCAAGAATCTTGACCATCTCCTTGTATCCACGCCTCGTCGCGAGCGCGAGCGGCGTGGCGCCCGACCGGTCGGCGAGATTGATGTTGGCGCCGGCATCGACCAGCGCCTTGAGCGTAGCGACATGGCGCTTGCCGCCGTCGCCAAGCACGATCGATTCAATCACCGCTGTCCAACCGAGAATATTGACGTGGTCGAGTGGCGCCTTGGCGGCGATCAGTGTGCGCACGACGTCGTCATGCCCGAGATGCGCCGCAGCGATTAACGCGGTTCCCTGATAAGGACTTGTAACATTTGTGACCTTGCAGCCGCCCGCGAGCGCGACTTTCAGCATCGGCACGTCGTTGACAACCGCCGCGATGGTGACAATGTCGTATTGCTGCGCTTCCAGCGCATTGGCATCGGCACCCAGCCGCATCAGCGTGTGTGCAGCCTCCTGCTTGCTCATGAACGCGGCGACATGCAGGGGCGTACGGCCGTTGCCGTCACGGCCATCAATCGCGGCACCCGTCTTCGCCAGTTTTTCGATCTCGGGTATGTCGCCTCGCGCCGCAGCAGCGTGCAGCCCACGATAGGCCTGTTGCTCAGCCGCGCTCGGTGGGATTTGCGCCGATGCGGGGAGTGCCAATGCAAGAAATAACAACAGGCTGCAAATTACCTGTGCCCGCAGCGACATCACACGCTCAATCGATTTGCAGATTGAGCGCGGCAACGATCGATTTGTATTTCGTCTGTTCGCGCTGGATGTGATCTGTGAGATCCTGCGGCGTGCCGCCGCGCGGCTGCGCCCCAAGCTTAGCGAGTGCAATTTTCATCGCGTCGCTCTTGAGCGCCGCATTTGTTGCAGCGTTGAGCTTTGCAATAATCGCCGGCGGCGTGTCAAGCGGCGCCATGAGTGCTGTCCATGCGCCGCTGGTGACGGCCGGAAAACCGATCTCCGGCATTGCCGGCACGTCCGGCAATTCGGGCGCGCGTTTCGGTCCTACGATCGCGAGCGCACGTAATCTGCCGTCCTGGATCAGCTGCAGTGATGTGCTCACTGTGTCGAAGGTCATCTGTACTTCGCCGACCACGACCGAGGTGAGTGATGGCCCGCCGCCCCTGTACGGAACATGCAGGATATTCGCGCCGCTTGCGGACTTGAACAGCTCGGCATTGAGATGTGGCAACGTGCCGACACCGCCGGTCGAATAATTGAGCTTGCCGGGATTGGCTTTCGCGTAAGCGACGAGCTCCGCGACGGATTTGAACGGCAGCTGCGAATTGAGCACTAGCACCTGCGGCGTCTCGGCGACGAGCGCGCGAAGCTCGAAGCATCATAGCCGGCGTTCTTGACGATCATCGGGCTCATGATGAGGCCGCTCGCAGCCGAAACCATCAGCGTGTAGCCATCGGGATCGGCGGCGGCGGCCTGGCGGGAGCCGCTGGTGTTGCCGGCGCCGGGCTTGTTTTCGATGAACACATTTTGTCCGAGCACCGCCGGCAGAGCATTGGCAAGCATGCGCGCCATTACGTCAACCGATCCGCCGGCCGGGGTCGGCACGATGATGCGGATCGGCCGGCTCGGGTAGTCTTGCGCAAACGCGGATGCTGCCCAGAGCAGCCCGACAACGGCGACAGCGGCCCGGCGCATGATTGCTCTCCTCAGGAAACTGTCCTGAGGAGAACCTAGCGCCGAAGTGGGGACCAAGTCAGGCGCTATTAAGCCGGCGATAGATGGTGATCAGGCGAACGTGCGGGTTGCCGAATCCGGTGCCGACGCAATTGATATAAGGCCAGGGACGCTGCCTGCAGGCCGTGATGGCGTCGGCGGCGGGCTTGGGCAGGGGGGTCGCGACGACATCGCCGATGGGCGCCGAGATAATGGTGATAACGGCGGCGATGATGGTGGTGGCGATGCAATGATTGTTTTCAACATGACAGGCCCCCGTTCAAACCATCCGCCGGAGCGTTTCGCTCTGACTAGGAAAAGCCACCTTCGGTCGCTGTGACCGGGGTCACAGAAAGGCGCATTCCTGCGCGTCCCTGGGTATGGGTCGCGGGCAGCCGTGGAAAAGGTTCAAGGCCCCAAGGCCGTAGCCTTGCGGGGCCGGTGAGGGCGGGCTAGACCGCGGCCATGCCGAGAACTGCCCTTTATGCAGGGTCATTCGACCCGGTCACCAATGGCCATCTCGACGTTGTCCGTCACGCCGTCCGGCTCGCCGACCGGCTGGTGATTGCCATCGGGGTGCATCCGGGCAAGGCGCCGTTGTTCCCTGCCGAAGAACGGCTGGCGATGCTTCAGGAAACCTGCGGTCCGCTAGCGCGCAAGGCCAAATGCGACTTGTCTTGCATCACCTTCGCCGATCCGGTGGTGGAGACGGCGCGCAAGGCCGGCGCGAGCATGCTGATCCGCGGGCTGCGCGACGGTACCGATCTCGACTATGAAATGCAGATGGCGGGCATGAACGAGGCCATGGCGCCCGACGTGCTCACGGTATTTCTGCCGGCGTCGCCGATGGTGCGCCCGATCACCGCCACATTGGTGCGTCAGATCGCCGGCATGGGCGGCGACGTTTCCGCATTTGTGCCAAGTCCAGTTGCCGCGCGTCTGAAGAAAAAATTTGCGCGTTGACGTACCGCATCTTTCAACGAGGGAAAGCAATGACCAGCCGCCGATCAATCTTCGCGCTCGCCTTGGCGCTGGCGCTGTTCACAATCCCGACATTGGCACAGTCACCCCTCGAAAATCCGGCCGCGCTGCGCGAGCAGGCACCGGGGACTTACAAAGCACGTTTCGATACGAGCAAAGGTGTGTTCGTGGTCGAGGTCACGCGCGCCTGGGCGCCGAAAGGCGCCGACCGGTTTTACAATCTCGTGAAGAACGGTTTTTATGACAGTGTGCGTTTCTTTCGCGTGATCTCCGGCTTCATGGTTCAGTTCGGCATCAATGGCGATCCCGCGACCATGGCGCGCTGGCGCGCGGCGCAAATATCCGACGATCCCGTGGTCCAGAGCAACAAGCGTGGCACCATTACCTTTGCCACCGCAGGTCCTAATACCCGCACGAGTCAGGTGTTCATTAATTTCGCCGACAACAGCAATCTCGACAGCATGGGGTTTGCGCCGTTCGGCCGCGTCGTGTCGGGGATGAATGTCGTCGACGCACTTAACGCCGAATATGGCGAGGGCGCGCCGCGCGGTCGCGGCCCGGACCAGAGTCGGCTTCAGAACGAAGGCAATGCCTACCTGGCGAAAGAATTTCCGCGCATGGATTACGTCAAGAAGGCAACGATCGAGCGCTAAGGCGCGCGTATTTGTATTGTGAAAGGGAGTGAGATGGCGAAGCCTGAAGATACGCTGACGCTGGAGACCACCAAGGGAAATGTCGTAATCGAGATGCGGCCTGATCTTGCGCCCGGCCATGTCGCGCGCATCAAGGAGCTCGTGAAAGACGGGTTCTACAACGGCATCGTATTCCACCGCGTCATCGACGGATTCATGGCGCAGACCGGATGCCCGCAGGGCACCGGCACCGGCGGGTCTGGAAAGAAGCTCAAGGCCGAGTTCAACAAGGAACCGCATGTGCGCGGCACCGTATCGATGGCGCGCGCCACCAATCCGGATTCCGGCGACAGCCAGTTTTTCATCTGTTTTGACGATGCCCGCTTCCTTGATAACCAGTACACCGTGTGGGGCAAGGTGATCGAGGGTATGGACACCCTCGACAAGATCAAGCGCGGCGAGCCGGTGAAGGACCCCGACAAGATCGTCAAGGCGACGATGGGGTCGTGAAGATTTGGCTTACAAATCGAATGCGAAATGTCATTCCGGGGCGCCACCCAGGGCGGCTTTAGCCGATTTGGGAATTATTGCGCTGATCGCGGATAAACCCGAGATCAGATGCAGCGAGCCCGGAATCCATAATACCTGCGCTGCGGAGTATGGATTCCTGGCCCGACCCTTCAGGCCGTCCCGGAACGACAGAAGCACATGCGCACCGACCTCTTCGATTTTGAGCTGCCGGCGGACCGCATTGCGTTGCGGCCGGTGAGCCCGCGCGATGCCGCCCGGCTCCTGGTGGTCAAACCCTGTACGGCGCCCGAGCTGGACGACCGCAACGTCGGCGACCTGCCGGACCTGCTGCGGGCGGGCGACTGCCTGGTCGTCAATGACAGCAAGGTCATCACGGCACGCCTGAGTGGCCGCCGTATTGGGCGGGGGAGCGCTGAGCCCGCGATTGAGGCGACGCTGCACAAGCGGCTGGACGGTTCGCATTGGCGGGCCTTTGTGAAGCCGGCCAAGAAGCTCGAGGTCGGCGATACCCTTCGGTTCGGCACCGAAGGGAAGGTCTGTTTCCTCGGCGAACTCGATGCTCAAGTTTCACAAAAAGATGAAAAAGGGGAAATAACCCTCTCATTTTCTTTCCATGGGCCGGTTCTGGACCAGGCCATAGCCGAACGCGGCGAGATGCCTTTGCCTTCGTATATTGCTTCTCGCCGAGCTCCTGACGACCGCGACCGGACCGACTACCAGACCCTGTTCGCCCGTAACGAGGGCTCCGTGGCCTCGCCGACGGCCGGGTTGCATTTTACGGACAGGCTGCTGGCGCGGCTAAAGGAACGCGGCATCGGTCTGCACAAAGTGACGCTGCATGTGGGTGCCGGGACGTTCCTGCCGATCAAGGTCGACGACACCGCCGGCCACAAGATGCATGCCGAAGTCGGAAGCGTACCGCCTGAAACGGCCGACGCGCTCAATGCGGCGCGCGCCAAAGGCGGGCGCATCGTCGCGGTGGGGTCGACTGCATTGCGACTGCTTGAAAGTGCCGCAAACGAGGATGGCCGGCTGCAGGCCTTCTCCGGTGAAACCGCGATCTTCATCACGCCGGGTTACAAATTCCGCGCCGCCGACCTGATGCTCACCAATTTCCATTTGCCGCGTTCGACGCTGTTCATCCTGGTCGCGGCCTTCAGCGGTCTTGATACGATGAAGCGCGCCTATGCGCATGCAATCCGGTCACGTTATCGCTTCTATTCCTACGGCGATGCGTGTTTGTTGTACCCGGAAAATCCTCGAATACGGGACGCGGTGCCATAAATTCACTGTGTTCCGAATGCGGCGCAGCGGAAAACGGTGCACCGCTGATGCGGGACCGTTACAAGAGCCGTGCTTGATGTGGTCCTAGTTCGGCAGCGCACCGTTCGCTTCGCTCACGCTGCACTGCGCCCGGGACACGGGTCATTTTGCTATGAGTTCGTGATGCCCCAACCCTTCTCCTTCCACCTGCTGAAAACCGACGGCGCGGCCCGCCGCGGTGAATTCGTGACGCCGCACGGCAAAGTACAGACACCGGCCTTCATGCCCGTCGGCACGCAAGGCACGGTGAAGGGACTCACGCCTGACGATGTCCGCGCAGCCGGCGCCGAAATTGTACTCGGCAATACCTATCACCTTATGTTGAGGCCGGGCGCCGAACGCATCGCTGCACTCGGCGGCCTGCACACGTTCATGAACTGGCCGCTGCCGATCTTGACCGACTCCGGCGGCTTCCAGGTCATGTCGCTCTCCGACCTGCGCAAGGTCGACGATCGGGCGGTCACGTTCCGCTCACATCTCGACGGCTCCATGGTCGAGCTCACGCCTGAACGCGCAATTGAAATTCAGGCACTGCTCGGCGCCGATATCGCCATGCAACTCGACGAGTGTCTCAAGCTGCCGGCGACGCACGACGAGATCACCCGCGCGATGCAACTATCACTGCACTGGGCCGAGCGCAGCAAACGGGCCTTTGAAACTAATGCACGCGATGGCTACGCACTGTTCGGAATCGTGCAAGGCGGCGACGACCTCGCTCTGCGCGCGGAGAGCGTCAGCGCGCTCACCGCTATGGACTTCCACGGCTACGCCATCGGCGGACTTGCAGTCGGCGAGCCACAAGAGGTCATGCTCAAAATCGTCGCCGAAACGACGCCGATGTTGCCTGCAGATGGCCCACGGTACCTGATGGGTGTCGGCACGCCGCACGATCTCATCGAAGCGGTCGCGCGCGGCATCGACATGTTCGATTGCGTGCTACCGACGCGCAACGGACGCCACGGCATGGCCTTCACCCGGTACGGCGCGATCAATCTCGCCAACGCACGTCATGCTAATGACTCACGCCCGCTCGACGCCGAGAACCCGCATCCCACTGCGCGCACATACTCGCGTGCCTATTTGCATCACCTCACCAAAGCCAACGAGATGCTGGGTGCAGTGCTGCTCTCGATCATCAATCTCGGCTACTACCAGACCTTGATGGCCGGAATGCGCGAGGCGATTGCAGCCAGGCGATTCGCTGATTTCCGCGATCATACAACAGCGCAATGGGAGCGGGGGGACCTGCCGGCGCTTTAGCGCCAGGGGTTGTCTCGCTCGAGTCGCTTGGCTAAAGGCAGCCCATGAACATCCACTCCGGATTTCTCGCTCATCGTCGCAAGCCGCGGTTCAAGCTTCCGCCGGGCAGCTGCGACGCGCATTGCCACGTGTTTGGGCCGGCCGATAAATTTCCCTATGCGCCGAACCGGCGATACACGCCGGCCGACGCGCCAAAGGAAATGCTAACGGCGCTGCACGGGCATTTGGGCGTCGAGCGCGCGGTGATTGTGCAAGCGAGCTGCCACGGCACCGATAATGCTGCGATGCTCGACTGCATCGCGTCGGACCCTAGGCGCTATCGCGGCGTTGCAATCGTTGACGACGGGTTCACAGAAAAGGATTTCGATGCGCTCGATCGCGGTGGCGTGCGCGGGGTGCGCTTCAATTTCGTCAGGCACCTTGGGGGCGCGCCCGACATGGTGGTGTTCAATCGGGTGATTGACCGTATCAAGGGACGCGGCTGGCATGTCGTGCTGCACGTGGACGCGCCCGACATCGTTGCGCTTTCGGACATGATCCGGAAACTGCCGCTGCCTTTCATCATCGACCACATGGGCCGCGTGCCGTCGGCGGCCGGCGTCGATCAGCCGCCGCTGCGCGCATTGATCGAGCTTTCGCGCCTGGAAAACTGCTGGATCAAGGTCTGCGGCTCGGAGCGCATCTCGATGCCACCCTATGCCGCGGCTGTGCCGATCGTGCATGCTTTGGTTGAGGCAATGCCTACCCACGTGTTATGGGGCACCGATTTTCCACATCCCAACGCAACGCATGAGGTCGACGAGGCCGACCTGGTCGATTTGGTGCCGCAATTCACCCCGGACCCGCTGGCGCAAAAGCGGCTGCTGGTGGACAATCCCGCACGGCTTTATGATTTCGACTGAAAAATAACAAAACGAAGAAAAACGCGGAGGAGGCGCACTATGGCGAAGGGGCATTTCCACATGATCGCGCGGCGAACGGCGCTTCTGGTACTGGCGGCGATGGTCGTGGCGCTGGCGCCGCAGGCGCAGGCGGCTTGGCCGGAAAAACCGATCAAGTTCGTGCTGCCGTTCGGGGCCGGCGGCGTTGCCGACGTGACGGCGCGCATTCTGGCCGACAGACTCAGCACGAAGTTCAACCAGCGCGTCGTGGTAGAGAATATGCCGGGGCCCGGCGGGATCGCTGCGGCGCGCGCGGTGATCACGGCGCCACCTGACGGCTATACGATGGCGTGGGTCACCAACGGCGCAGCCATCAGCACCGCTACGTTCCAGAGCTTGCCGTTCGACCCGGTAAAAGATTTCGCGATGATTTCGATGGTCGGTACGTTCGATCTAGTGTTCGTGGTCAACAGCCAATCGGAATACAGGACACTGGCGGATTTCATCAAGGCGGCAAAAGCCAATCCCGGGAAACTGAACATTGGGACGATCGCAGCCGGGAGCACGCAAAATCTCGGCGGCGAGCTGTTCAAGTCGATGGCCGATCTCAATGTGCAGATCGTCGCATACAAGAATTCTCCGGACATCGTGGTGGCTCTGCTGCGCAACGATGTGCAGATCATGATCGATTTCCCGCCTGCAGTAGCTGGCCAGGTTGCAGACAACAAGCTACGCATCCTGGCGAGTTCCAGCGCAAAACCATCGCCGCTGCTGCCAGGTGTGCAGACCACCGATCAGGCCGGTGTGAAAGGTTACGAGGTGGTTTCGTGGAATGGCGTTGGGGTACAGAAGGACACGCCGAAAGAAGTCATCGACACCATGAACATGGCGATCCGCGAGGTGCTCGCTATGCCGGACGTGAAAGAGCAACTCGCCAAGGTCGGCGTCATCGCACAGCCGAGCACGCCGGCCGAGGTGACGGCGCGTCTGACATCGGACATCAAGAAGTGGAACGAGGTTGTCGACAAGGCGGGCATAGCGAGAAAGTAAGGCAGATCTGGCCATGCTCCGCTCATTCCTGCGCAAGCGGGAATCCAGCTTGGTTTATGCAGTGTCCGAAACCAGCCCCTGGGTCCCCGCTTTCGCAGGAACGAGCAGCGCAGCGGGCTCGCTCGCGTCAAGATATTTGCGTTTGTAAGGACACTAAGAAGATGAACAAAAAGAAGCGCTCGATTGCTGTGGTCGGCGCCGGCATGGGCGGCCTGGCTGTCGCGGCGACTCTGCGGCGCGTTGGCATTGACGTTCAGGTTTACGAGCAGGCCACGCGCTTCGCGCGGGTCGGTGCCGGCATCCAGATGATGCCGAACTCGATGAAGGTGCTGCGCGGCATCGGCATTGAGGAGCGGCTGCGCAAAACGTCGTTCGCGCCTTATTCGCATCTCAACCGCGACGGTTACACGGGAGAGATCACGCGCGAACTGCCGATGCCGGAGAGTCTCTACAACGCGCCCTATCTCTGTATGCACCGCGCCGATTTGCAAGACGCGCTCGCCTTGGCGGTGCCGTCAGAAATCGTGCATCTCGGCAAGAAGCTGGTCGGCCTCGGCCAGGCCGGCGGGCAAGTGACCCTGCATTTCGAGGACGGCATTTGCGCTACGGCCGATGCTGTGGTGGGCGCGGATGGCGTGCACTCGACCGTGCGCGACATCGTGGTCGGCCCTGACGAGCCGATCCACAAAGGCCGCATTGCTTATCGCGCCGTATTTCCCGCCGAGCTGATGGGAGGCTTCGACATCGGCGCGTCACGCACGAAATGGTGGGGTACCGACCGTCACATCGTCATTTATTATACGACCAAAGCGAAGAGCGAAGTCTACTTCGTCACCAGCGTGCCGGAGCCGGCAGAGTGGCTCACGCGCGAATCCTGGTCGGCCAAGGGCGACGTGAAGGAATTGCGCGCTGCCTACGAAGGCTTTTATCAGGATGTATGCAACGTCCTGGAAGCCTGCCCGGATTGTCACAAATGGGCGATCCTCGAACGCGAGCCTTTGCCGCGCTGGAGCGATGGTTGCGTGGTGCTGCTCGGCGATGCGGCGCATCCGATGACGCCCTATATGGCGCAGGGCGCGGCTACTTCGATTGAGGACGCGGCCATTCTTGCGCGTTGCCTTGACGCGGTGAAAGGCGAGGACATCGAGGGCGCCTTCAAACGCTACGAGACTCATCGCAAACCGCGCACATCGGTTGTGCAGGCGATCTCCAGCGCGAACACCTGGATGCGGGACGAGCGCGGCGGCGACACGAGCTGGCTTTATGGCTACGATGCCTGGAACGCGAACCTCGATCAGCCTGCTGCGCACCCGCAAATGCAGGCCGCATGACCAGAGGCGCACGGGCGGGGACGTCGAAGCGTTTGTTGGAGACGGTATGCGGCTGACACGTTGTAACAATTATCATGATTTCAGAGAGCTTGCGCGACGTCGTTTGCCCGGCCCGATCTTCAATTATATCGACGGCGCTGCTGAGGATGAGACAACTTACCAAAGAAATACGCTCGCGTTCGGAGAATGCGATCTCGTGCCAACCGTTTTGGCCGGCGTTGCGCAGGTCGATCTCTCAGTCACCGTCATGGGGCATAAACTTGCGATGCCCTTTTATTGCTCGCCGACGGCCTTGCAGCGGCTGTTTCATCATCAAGGCGAGCGTGCCGTCGCCCGTGCCGTCGAAAAATTCGGCACGATGTTTGGCGTCTCATCGCTGGGGACGGTTAGCCTGGAAGAGATTTCGTCGAGCTTCTCGTTTCCGCAGGTCTATCAATTTTATTTCCACAAGGACCGCGGCCTTAACAAGGCTATGATGGAGCGCGCGAAGAACGCTGGCGTGCGGATCATGATGCTGACGGTTGACTCAATCACTGGCGGCAATCGTGAGCGCGATCTTCGTACCGGATTTTCCATTCCACTCCGGTTGACTCTGCAAGGCATGCTGGAATTCGTCCTCAAGCCGAAATGGGCAATCGACTATTTTACGCATGAAAGGTTTCGACTGCCGCAACTGGAAGAGCATGTCGACATAAGCGGAGGAGCGACCTCCATTGGCGATTACTTCACAAATATGCTCGACCCTTCGATGAGCTGGGCCGATGTGGCCGAGATGGTCAAGCAGTGGGACGACAAATTTTGTTTGAAGGGCATTATGAGCGCCGAGGATGCCAAAAAGGCGGTCGATATCGGCTGCGCGGGCATCGTGGTTTCGAATCATGGGGGCCGTCAACTCGACGGCTCACGAAGCTCCTTTGATCAGCTGGCGGAAATTGTTGATGCAGTTGGCGACAAAATCGATGTCCTATTTGACGGCGGGGTCCATCGAGGAACACATGTGCTTAAGGCTCTGTCTCTCGGCGCCAAGGCCGTGGGAGGTGGCCGCTACTATCTTTTTGCCCTCGCCGCGGCGGGTGCGGCGGGTGTGGAGCGGGCGTTGCAGCTGATGCGCGTCGAAATTGAACGTGACATGAGATTAATGGGTTGCGCTTCCATCAGCCAGTTATCACGACGCAATCTCAGATTTCGTAATGGGTGACTACGGTCGCTCACGGCCCGCCATAAAGCCATGCGATGCCGTCGTAATTTTCCTCGGGTGTGCGCGCGTTAAGCGCCTGCTCTCGAAGTTCGGCGGTAACGCCGCGCGCGTGATAAACCTCGCCATAGACGCGCGCCATGATCTGCGTGCGGCCGGTGCGCAGATAACGTTCCTGCTCGTAAGCTTTGAAAGCGTTTGCCGGATCGTCGGGCGAAGCTGCAACTTTCTCCGCCAACACGATTGCGTCTTCGGTCGCCATGCAAGCGCCTTGCGCGAGATATTGCAGCATCGGATGGGCGGCATCGCCCAACAGCGTAACGCGGCCGCTTGACCAGTTCTTCACCGGCTCGCGATCGCACAAGACCCACATGCGCCACGTCTCGATGCGCTCCAGCATGCGCAGCACCTGCGGCACCTGCATCTTGAAGTGCTGCCACATCACGTCCTTGCCGCCTTCGGCGTTCCAGCCCTCCTCGTAGCGATCAGAATGGAATACCGCGACCAGATTGTAGAGCTCGCCACGGCGCAATGGGTAATGAACGAAGTGGGTGCGTGGGCCGGCCCATAGCACGACATCAGGACGCCACAGATCCTCCGGCACATCCTCGCGTTTGAGAACGCCGCGGTAAGCGATGTGCCCAGACACGCGCGGCTTGCCGTCGCCGACGACGCTCTCGCGGATCTTCGACCACATGCCGTCGCAGCCGATCAGCGCGCGGCCCTCGACGGTTTCGCCGTTATTGAGCGAGACCGACACGCGATCGCCGTGATCCTTGAAGGAGTCGACACGCCGACTGGTTTCCAGCGTGATCAGGTTGCTGTCCTGGCAAGCTTTCAGGAAAGTGCCATGGATATCGGCGCGGTGGGTGACGCCGTAGGGTTGGCCGAACCGCTTCAAGAATGCATCGCCAAGGGGAATGTTGGTGATCAATTTGCCGGTGAGCGCATCGCGCATTTCCTGCGCGGGAGGGCGGTGGGCGTCGGCAAGGACCGCATCCTTGAGGCTGACCTTCTCCAGCACGCGAAAGATGTTTGGGCCGAGCTGAATGCCGGCGCCGACTTCGCGGAATTCCGGCGACTGCTCGAAAACCCGGACCGGAAAGCCCTGGTGGGCGAGCGCGTAGGCAGTGATGAGCCCGCCGATGCCGCCGCCGGAGATCAGGAAAGGGGCGGAGCCGCCATTCGTACGCGCCATCGACATAACCTCACTTCACACGGGACCGAACCGGATTTTGGACGACCATAAAACCTGACATGGCCCGACGCAAAGTGCGTTCTGCGCAAAAGAAAAACCCGCCGGCAAGGCGCCGGCAGGTTATGGCAAGGCCGACCGAGGTTGAAAACTTTCAGCCTTGGGCCATTTTGTCGCTTACTTGGTCACCTGGCCCCGGAGTTCGCCACCTTTGTTGGCCGCGGTATGGACGTTGACGTACCACTTGCCGGCCATGAGCTCCTCGGCCTGCGCGTCGGTTAGCGTCGCCGATCCTTCAAACGAGCCCCTGTCGGCACCGGCAATTGGGACCACCACGCCGCCGTTTTTGCCGGCCTCGCCCGAATGGAAATGCGCCGCAGTCGCCGGACCGCTGAGGCCGGTAACACTGCCCTTCCAGGACAATTTCTTGCTGGCCGTATCAAAGGTCGCGGTCACCGAACCGGTACCCTTGCTGTCGACCGGCGGGACTTCGCTGGCGCCCTTGAGGTCGGCCTTGAGGTTAACATTGGCCGCCATCGATGGGCTGGCGAACGCGAGCACGGCAATGCAGGCGAGAGCGGCCAAGCTGGACCGCAGAATCGTAGTTTTCATATGTGGCTCCTGCTAGGAGTGTGCTTATGCGCACCCATTCTGCAAACACCGCATCCTGTCATCTATTCCAGATGTTCCTGCCTGCTTGGGCTCAATGGGATATCAGCGGGATGGAGGTGCTGGAGGGCTCGCCGCAGGCATCGCATTCCCAATGGTGGCGGATCTCGCCGCCTTCGATAAATTCGTACCATCAGGTCGCCGCAATTGGGACAACGTGCGGGTGTGGCGAAGGCGCGGATCGCTGAGAGCTTCGCCCGATATTCATGAAGCTGCATTTCGCGGCGTCCTCTTTTTTCCCCGGTCCGTGGCGCTGAATAGCGGCACATCGTGGCAGCGGCGGGACGCTTTGATGAAACTGTGGTGGCCGGAACGCTGAACTTTTAATGACAGAAAATCACGTCCTGCGCCGGCGTTTTTACGCGTCAAATCGCGATTGTTTGACTCCTTGATGCTGCTACGAGTTACGCCAGGGCGCTGCAGCGAACAAAGGTTCCAAGATTTTTGTTAGATAGTAGCGTCGCCGCCGTCTGGCGCGGCCGGCGTTTGAGTCAGTGACTGTTACCGGCCGAGCACAAGCACCAATAACGGCTGCCGTCGGCGGTCGCCGATACTATGCTGTAGCTATTGACGTCATCAAGCTGCGGCGATCTAAATCAGGATTGCCGGTGCAACGTCGCGCCTAGTCGCGAAGTATTGATGATCAGACCGAAGTGGGCAGTAACATCGGGGCCGCTCTCGTCCCCAAGAGAGTCCGGCCCCGATCTCACCCCTGTAACCCCCCATACCCGGAGGTCGGGGCCGATATTCCTACAAAGATTTTCGACCGCTGATAGACACAAAAGTGATTATTCTCAAAAATTCCCGTGAGTTGTTGCTGACGCTTTCAAAAAGTGGGACTATTTCACCAAAAATGGGATCAGCAGCAACAAATTCCAGCTGTTTCGGACCGCGAGAGCCATTTTGATCTGGGTCAACGATTATTAGCCAGAGCCGCGACTATCCATGCCTCAGGAAAATCTCTTCTTGAGGACATGGGAGGTACGAATGATCAGATTGATCGCTTTTGCTGCCTTCGCCTTCGTCGTTACAATGTCAGTACAGGCAATGCCCGTGGCGCCGATTGCCGAGCCGGAGGGCATGATCACGCAAGTCGTCGCCGGATGCGGAGCGGGCAGGACACGAGTTAATGGTGTCTGCGTGGCCAGAACCACCAAACGTCAAGCTCGTAGGTGTGCACGATGGAGTGGAGGCGCTTGCGTGCACTACTACTGAACCGACACCATGACCGCCCAGACAGACGGCAAAAACCAAATCCACGGGCTGCCATACCGGTCACACGGCTGGCAGCCCTTCTTCTTTTGTCTCTGTTTTTGGAACTAGCGTCGGGTTTGGATCAACTACCAAGCGGCCGGACGACATTTGAGTTAACATCCCTTGCATATAGTCGGGGTTTTATCCACCCTCTTGTCTTGGGGCGTTGCTTTCTGCTCATTCTGTAAAGCATCAGCCGGTAAATCCTTAGTAGTTGGTTGGCGATGACCGACTGGTGCTTGCCGTGCAGGACCCTGAGTGGTGCCCATGTCCGGCGGAGGGGGCTGGCTTGTATTCTTTTGAGCTAATGCACTACCCGACAAACCTGCTATTAGAATAAGAGCGCAAATGATCGGACGCATGGAATACCTCTTGGAGCGCGTCGATTTTATCATTTTCGCTAACGAGCGCCAAAACGCAATGAGGCTCTTTGGTCGCGGGTCGCGACCCGGAGGCCTTACAGGGCACGTCCTTGCAGCACCCTCGGCAACCCCGGAAACCGTGCGCCATTCATGTTGTGTGCGATCTTCTTTGGGCAGTCGGCGGTGACCTCGCCGAGCCAGTCGATCAGCTTGGCGTCGCGGCCACGCTGCTCGATAGACATCGGCAAATGTCCGCTTATGAGACCCAAAGCGGACATTAGCTGGCCTGCGGTGACACAAGTTAGGTGACGCCGATTTGAGCCGTGCACGGTGCTTATGCGGGTTGAGCGATTTCGGCGGTCGGTCGTTCCGCCCCGACTAGCTTCTCCAACAGGAGGCGGAGCTGAAAAAACCCGAACGGCTTCTCCAGCAATGGTACGCCTTCATGACGAGGTTCGAGAACGTAGTCGTATCCTGTCACGAAGGCGAACGGGATACCGGCTTCCAGCAAAACGTCTGCGGTTTCGAGGTGGTATCCGCCGCCGAGGTTGATGTCCAAGAGCACGGCATCGAAGTTACGGTGCGCAATTTGCAGACGCGCCATGGCGACCGTGCGCGCAACGCTGGAAACCGTGTAACCAAGCTCCCGGACGGACTCCTCAACCATGCGCGCAATGACAGGCTCATCTTCCACGATGAGGATACGTGGTGGCCGGATTCGAGAAGCTGGCTGCGAGTGAGCGTTGGTCATAAGACCCCGAAGGCTCTATTTAGCCGCCGATTGCCCCCACCGATGTTGATATTGGCGCAATTCTACTGGCGCGTCATCAGAGAACTGGTCTGGCTTGAAGGGCACCAGATTGGGGCATGAGGACGCCAGTCATCGCTCATCAGATAAATCGTATCCTGTCACGAAGAACTTGGGAATATCGCCCGCTGCGATGCAGCAGGCAAAATCATCCATTAGACTAAAGCCGCCCTACGTCTGCTATTGGCACTTAGCGGACGGCTTCCTAATGGGATTGGTGGCCGCCGGTTGCTCTTAAACAAATTCGTCTACTCGAAAGAAACCCCGCGCCGCGTAAAAGGGGGGGCACGGCGCGGGGGGAGTTACCAGTCCACTGTCGAGGGAGGAAAATTAGCCCGTCCCAAGAGTTCCAACAACAACACCCCGACACCGTTTGGCCGTGGCGGCGGAACCTCGTCCAAGTTGATGGACCGTTTCGCAATCAAGATTTTCGCCAGCGTTTACAACCTCACCCGCATTCCGCGCGCGCAGGACAGCGGACCTGCCTGTTTTATGGGCGTTAGCGGCAATCACAGTTGCCGAAACTGTGATGCTATAGCGTCATAGTTGGAATGACACGATTGGCTGTTCCCGACGAGTAGGGGGGACCCGCTAATGACAATACGGAGCGATCACAACCACCATCGAAGGTTACTAGGTCAAGCAACCTTTTTTGC
>JBARNC010000070.1:0-46648 GCA_049802775.1 Pseudolabrys sp.
CGACCATGTCGTTGACATTCATCGATACCAACAAGCTCCCGAAAAAGCCTGTGCCCGGGCAGGGCGAGGTGACCGAAGTGCTGAATGAGGCTCTCTGCGGCGCCAAGAACGTGCACGGTTCGCTACACTGGCTGAAGGCGGCGGAGACCTTCACGCCGGCTGCCTCTAACAAGCATCAGCTCATCTACGTGATGGGCGGCAAGGGCAGCATCCGCCTCAACGACCGCGAGTATGAAGTCGGGAAAGGCGGTGGCATTTATCTCGGGCCTTCCGAGACCGCGACCATCAAGGCAGGTGCTTCGCTTAAGCTGTTTCAGCTGGTGGTGCCGCAGATACCGAAGTGACGGTCGCTCAGCGCGGGACGCCGCTTGAGGGTCGCGTCTCGCACGGGCGGACTTCTGCAACGATGCGAGATCAACGATGAATAAGTGGAACATGATTATCGACGTCGCCGAGTGCACCAATTGCAATTTGTGCACGCTCGCGGCCATGGACGAGTACGTCGGCAACGAATTTCCCGGCTATTCCGAGCCGATGCCGAAGCATGGTCACAAGTGGATCAATATCCTTCAAAAGGAGCGCGGCCAGGTGCCCGCCGTCGACGTCGCCTACGTGCCCACGATGTGTAACCACTGCGACGACGCTCCCTGCATCGCCAAAGGCAAAGGTGCGGCCAAGAAGCGCGACGATGGCATCGTGCTCATCGATCCGGTCAAGGCGAAAGGGCGTAAGGACCTCGTCGAAGCCTGTCCCTATGGCCACATCTGGTGGAACGAGGAGCTGCAGGTGCCGCAAGCTTGGACGTTTGACGCCCATCTGATCGATAGTGGCTGGCAACAGACGCGTGGGCAACAATCGTGCCCAACGGGCGCTATGCGCGCGGTTTGCGTGGCGGACAACGAGATGGCGAAACTTGCAGCCGAACAAGGACTCGAGGTCATAAAGCCAGAGCTCGGTACGAAGCCACGCGTCTACTACAAGAATTTGTGGCGCTTTTCGAAATGCTTCATCGGCGGTTCAGTATCGGCGCAGACGAACGACGGCACTATCGATTGCGTCAATGGAGCGGTCGTGCGTCTCCTCAAAGACGGCGCCGTGGTCGCGGAAGCCGCAACCGATAATTTCGGCGATTTCAAATTCGATAGACTTAACGAAAATTCTGGCAAATACATTGTGGAGATATTGGCTGGACGGGCAAAGAAGAGACTCACGGTGCAGCTTGGTGTGAGCATCAATCTCGGTGAGATCAGACTCTAGATTCAGCGACAATACAATCCGTCAACCGAGGTCACCAAAATCCGAAGATGTAGGTCTGTATGGCTGAACCTTCGATCCCACTTATTTTTTCGCACCTCAGCGGAATCTATCAAACCTTTGCTCCCTGGGCCGAAGCGCTTTTACGCGGTGTTGTCGGGTTGGCGCTGGTGCCGCACGGGCTGTGCATGACCTTCGGTTTTTTTCCTAATACTGGGCAGCCCTTACGAAATATCGGACTTCTCGCCAATTACTTGGACAAACAGGGCTATCGGCCGGGGAAGGTCTGGGCGTTGGCTATCTCAGCGACACAGCTTGTCTGCGGGCCGTTACTTGCCGTCGGCTTGCTCACGCGCCTTGTTGCAGTGCCCGTCGTTTTGTTTCTGCTGGTGACAAATATTGAGCGTTGGCGCGTTGGAAAATATTTCTGGAACCAACTGGGGCTTGAATACACGCTGATGTGGACAATTGCGGCCTTTTATTTTCTCGTGCACGGGGGCGGAGCCTATTCATTAGATTGGCTCATCATTGGCCGTGAATTCTGATCGTTTATTCGTGTTTAAGGAATATCCTGCGCGAGCGTAACGAGCGGAAAAACGCTCGATGCTGGCTTGCGCGGGCCCAGGGTCAATGCATAGCGGCGCTCTCCTCATCGGTCTCTCCGAGATAGGCCTGGCGGACCTCTCCGCTGGCGCGAATGGCTCCCGGCGTGCCCGAAGCAATCGCTCGGCCATAGACAAGAACTGTAATCCGGTCAGCGAGAGCGAACACTGCTTCCATGTCGTGCTCGACCAGGAGGATGGTCAAGTCACGCTTCAACGCGCGCAACATCTCGACCATGTGGGCGGACTCTTCCGGCCCCAGCCCAGCCATTGGTTCATCGAGCAGCAGCATGCGCGGCTGGCTGGCAAGCGCCACGGCCAGTTCGAGCAGACGGTGTTCCCCATGACTTAGCGCGGACGCTGGCAAATCGGCGCGTTGAGCGAGGCCCACCCGCGCTAGCGCCGCTCGCGCTGGCTGGCGCAACCCCGGATCCTGGCGTGCATTATGCCAGAAGCGAAATGAGTGTCCGGCATGTGCTTGCACCGCCAACGCCACGTTGTCGAGCACATTGAGATCGAGAAACAAAGATGCTATCTGGAACGTACGCGCCAGGCCCAGGCGGTTGCGTTTATCAATCGGTAGGGCGGTGATATCATCTCCGGCAAAGCGAATGCGGCCGGAATCGGGAATCACTTGGCCGCCGAGCTGAGCGATTAGTGTGGTCTTGCCGGCACCGTTTGGGCCGATCACCGCGTGCAACTCGCCGGCGACAACATTGAGTGTAAGATTATCGGTCGCCACGATACCTTCGAAGCGCTTGGCCAGATTAATAACCTGCAGAAGCGGTTCGCTCATGTTTGCTCGATCGGAGGATTAATTGTCCGGTCAACGAAAAAATTAGAACCTAGGTTAGATAGATCCTTGATTTAGCTCAATACCGCCACGCTTAATTGCTCATAATAAACCATTGCGGCGCGGGGTGCTGAATCACAGGAATATATCTCGATGAAAGAGGATAGGTTTGTTCCACCTGAAGGCGCATTTACACGCACAGTGCCAATTCGTTTTTCTCACTGTGATCCTGCAGGCATCGTCTATTTCCCTCACTATTTTGACATGTTCAATGGCTTGATTGAGGATTGGTATACTGAACAACTTGGCGTTGATTATGCCAAATTGATCTTGAACGATCGATACGGCTTTCCCTTCGTTCATATTGAGACAGATTTTAAGTTGCCAAGCCGAATGGGCGAAAACCTCGATCTCACATTGCTCCTTACGAAGATTGGACACTCCTCATTGAGTGTTGTCATTGTAGGTCACCTAGCTGGTGTTGAGAGATTACGAGCTCGCTTGGTAACTGCAATGATGTCGTTAGAGACGCAACAGAAAGTCGAGTTGCCGCACGCTTTACGTGATCGATTTGAGACTTATTTGAAGCTTACAGGGCAAACGTAAAGCTGAGTATCAATCTCGCTGGCAAGCAAGCCGGCCTACCTGCCGGTGCGGGCGCCAACCAAGTACGAACTGGTGATCAATCTCAAGACTGCCAAGGCGCTTGTTAGTTATCGATCGCTACGAGCGGCGAGCGTTTTCGCGCCGTAAACTTGCAATTCGCGAATTAGATTCTGCGCGACGGCAAGCGACATCTTTATATAGGAACATAATCCGACAATAAAGCAAACGGGTAGCTCGGTCCTCAGTTTTGGCAAAACAAACCCAAAAGGGTATCGAAATCGGACATCGGAGGACTTTTGCATGGACGTCTTCGGAGCCGTCGCCTCACGTTACTCATGTCGCGCGTTTTTGCCGACACCGGTGCCCGAAAAAATCATTCGTGAGATTGTTGAGCGAGCGGCGCGCGCGCCATCCGGCGGCAATGTCCAGCCCTGGCGCGTGCATGTGCTGGGCGGGCAAAGGCTGAAGGAACTGCGAACTATTACGGTTCGACGAATTGCCGCGCATTGAGGGCGCCGAATATGACATTTATCCGCGTGATTTGAAGGAGCCTTATGAAACCCGTCGCCGCCGGGCCGGTGAGATGCTCTATCAGTCGATTGGCGTCACGCGTGAAGACCGGACTGGACGCCATCGCCAATATGCGCGCAATTTTCTGTTCTATGATGCACCGGTCGGTCTGTTCTTCTCGATCGACCGAAGCATGGGTCCGCCGCAATGGTCGGATCTGGGCGGCTATATTCAGACCGTAATGCTGCTTGCCCGCGGCTACGGGCTGCACAGTTGCGCCCAGGAAGCCTGGACGCATTGGCACAAAACGCTTCCGCCCTTTCTTGGGCTTCCCCGCGAGTACATGCTCTTCTGCGGCATGGCCATAGGCTTTGCCGACGAAGCTGCCCCAATCAATTCCTGGCGTTCCCCACGCGAGCCGCTCGACATTTATGCGTCATTTGAGAGCTTTGAGAGGTAGCAGAAACCAGTGCCCAATCCGTTCAGCCAGTGTTCACCGGCGCGCCGTTAACACCCCCCCATGCCGGTTTCCCGATTACTCCCGGCCGTCCTCCTGCTCGGTGTCCTCGGCCTCCCGGCCATCGCCGCCGACGTTCCCCGCCATGGCGCCTGTCTCACCAAGGCTGAACAGCGCGCAGCGGTTGACGCCAATCGGGCGATTTCGTTGGTCCAGGCCATCAAATCGCTGCGCCAGTACCGCAAACACTCCGAAGTGGTTCGCGTTCGACTTTGCCAACGCGACGAGAAACTGGTCTATATGCTGACTCTGCTCGGCCGCAGTGGCAAAGTGGTCAATGTAACCGTTGACGCCGTAAGCGGCGAGTATCATGCCGGACCGTGAGTGGAGAATAATGCCTTGCGCCTCCTCGTGATCGAGGACGATCCAGACCTGAATCGCCAACTCGCCACTGCGCTGACCAATGCCGGCTATGTCGTCGATCGCGCCTTCGATGGCGAGGAAGGCCACTATCTCGGGGAGTCCGAACCTTACGACGCGGTCATCCTCGATATCGGATTGCCGAAAATGGATGGCATCTCGGTCTTGGAGGCCTGGCGACGCACCGGGCGTGCCATGCCGGTGCTCATGCTGACCGCTCGCGACCGCTGGAGCGACAAGGTGCAGGGTTTCGATGCAGGCGCCGATGATTATGTTGCGAAGCCATTCCACATGGAGGAAGTGCTGGCACGCGTGCGTGCGCTTCTGCGTCGATCGGCTGGCCACGCCAAGAGTGAGTTCAATTGCGGGCTCGTGCGACTCGACACCCGCACCGGCCGTGTCTCGGTCAACGGTAACCCGGTCAAGCTCACTAGCCACGAATACCGGTTGCTTGCCTATTTGATGCATCACACAGGTCGTGTGGTATCGCGCACGGAGCTGATCGAGCATCTATACGACCAGGACTTTGATCGCGACTCGAACACGGTCGAAGTATTCGTCGGACGAATCCGAAAAAAGCTAGGGGTCGAAATCATCCAGACCGTGCGCGGCCTTGGATATTTGCTCACGCCACCTGATGCACATTAATGCGCGCCAATTCTCTCGCGCTGCGTCTTTTCCTTTCAGCCACCGCATGGGCGGTGATCATCCTTCTCATCACCGGTATCGTGCTGTCGTCGCTCTACCGGCAGGCGGTTGAGCGCGCCTTTGATCGTCGCCTGGGCGTTTACCTGCGGACACTGGTGGCTGATGTCGCCTCGCCGGAAGATGCAGGCGAAAAATTTCCGCAGTCACTCGGCGAGCCATTGTTTGAGTTGCCGCTGTCCGGCTGGTACTGGCAGGTAACGCGGCTAGACCCCGGGAAGACCGAAGTGCGCGCCTCTCGGTCGCTGTGGGATGGCGGCCTACCGCACCTGCAAGAATACGGCATTGCTGCTAGCTCTGACGGTTCGCGGGAAGGGTATGTCTCTGGTCCCGAGGATCAGCGGCTCCGGCTTGTCGAGCGCAATATCGATCTCGGCGACGAAGGTCACTACCTCGTTACGGTGGCTGGCGATGCTGCCGAAATTTCTGAGGAAACGCGCTCCTTCGATCAGGCGCTGATCATTACATTTTCCATACTTGCCGCAGTATTATTGCTCACCACTACATTCCAGGTCCGCTTCGGTTTGGCCCCGCTCAAGCGCATCACCGACGGGCTCGCGGCTATTCGCTCCGGCAGTGCCGAGCGCTTGGCCGGAAAATTTCCCGAAGAGATCGCCCCTCTTGCGCGCGAAACTAATGCTCTGATTGACGCCAACAAGGAAATCGTCGAGCGCGCACGCACTCATGTCGGCAATCTCGCTCATGCGCTAAAGACACCGCTGTCGGTCGTAGTGAACGAGGCCACGGCGCGAGGCAGCGAGCCATTTGCGCAAAAGATACTCGAACAGGCTGATATCATGCGCGACCAGGTGGCGCGCCACCTTGAGCGTGCTCGCCTCGCAACCCGTCTTACCGTGGTCGGGTCGGTCACGGAGGTTGTCCCGGTTGTGACGGCACTCGCACGCACTATGGAAAAGATACATCGCGATAAGAATCTAACGATAGAAGTCCATGCCGATGACAAAGCCAAATTTCACGGCGAGCGTCCCGACTTTGAAGAAATGATGGGCAATCTCGTTGACAATGCCTGTAAGTGGGCATCGTCGCGGGTGGCGATTGAGGTAGTGGGTGAACGGCCCGACCAGGTCAGTGCCCGTCAGGCCATTCGTATCATTGTCGATGACGATGGCCGCGGCCTGTCGCCGTCCGAGCGCGAACAGGTGGCGAAGCGCGGACAACGGCTGGACGAGACAAAGCCCGGCTCTGGCCTTGGTCTATCGATCGTGGTCGAACTGGCGGCGCTCTATGGCGGCAGCCTGACGCTCGGCACAGCGCCGCTCGGCGGGCTGCGTGCCGAGTTGGTTCTGCCGGCGGCATAAGCTCTCTCTATTTTATGCGTGCCCTGCCGGAGTTTTGCCCCAATCCTCCCCTCCCGATAGACTGATCAATCCTGCCGCATGCCTGGTTCTCACGTCGTTTCTCAGGGGTCGATATGTCCGGGTCGAAATCCGCCGTTGTTGTGGTCATCGGTCTTTCGCTCGCTACTTGTGCCGGAAGCCCTGATGGGATGGGGCCGGGGCCCAAGGAGAATACCGGGACTTTGATCGGCGCCGGCACCGGAGCGTTGCTCGGCGCCGCGGTTGTTGGTGGCGGTACAGGAAATCGCGTTGCTGGCGCGGCGATCGGTGGCGTGCTGGGCGGTCTGATCGGCAACCGTATCGGCGCGGGGCTCGACGACGAGGACAAGCAGCGTGCCTATGCCGCGCAAATGGACGCGCTTGAGCGTGGTCAATCCGGCGCCCCGGTGTCCTGGCGAAATCCCGATTCGGGGCGTTATGGCACAGTGGTGCCGGGCCCAGCCTACCAACAGGCCGGCCGTAACTGCCGCTCTTATACCCACACCATCTATATTGACGGCCAGCCGCAGACCGCCCGCGGCACCGCCTGCCGCAATCCGGACGGCACCTGGACGGCAATCGGCTAAACGTCGCCATACACTTAACACGAGGCGAATTGTAAAGCTTCATGACTTTCTGGTTCGTATTCGCGCCGATGACGGCGGCGGCGGCTTTCGCCGTGCTCTGGCCGCTCGGCCGCGCCAGCAACGTTCAAGCGAGCAGCGATCTCGCGATTTATCGCGACCAGCTGGAAGAACTCGATCGCGATCGTGCGGCCGGTCTGATTGGGGAGACGGAAGCGCAGGCCGCACGAGTGGAGATCTCCCGCCGCCTGATTGCCGCTGCTGACGTCGCAGAATTCGCGCATTCATTGCCAATCTGCTCATCGCTCTGGCGCCGACCTGCGATTGCCGTTGCTGCTGTGGTGTTGCTGCCACTTGTTGCTGCCGCGTTATATCTTACGCTTGGCTCTCCGGAATTGCCTGGTCAACCATTGGAAGCGCGACTACGCAGAGTCCATGAAAATCGGTCGATTGCAAACTTGGTTTCGCAGGTGGAAGCCCACCTCGAGCGCGATCCAGACGATGTCCGCGGCTACGAAGTGCTGGCGCCGATTTATCTACGGCTTGGCCGTTTCGACGATGCAGTCAATGCTCGTCGTAAACTGCTAGCGTTGAGCGGCGAGAATGCCGAACGGCAATCGGATCTCTCGCTGACCGCAGCCGCCAACGGTATCGTCACGGCTAAAGCTAAAACAGCTTTCGATCGTGCGCTCGTGCTCGATGCGAAAGAACTCAAGGCTAAGTTTTTCATCGGCCTTGCCGCCGCGATCTGGCGAGATATGCTGAAAAGGGCGCCGAGTGACGCGCCCTGGCTGCCGATGGTGCGTGAAGCGCTAGCCCGCGTGGGAGATACACCGCCTATTGCGGCCACGCCAGGCCCAAGCGCCGAAGACGTGGCCGCTGCTGGTAACATGAGCAAGAAGGACCGCGGCGAAATGATCCGCGGCCTGGTGGCGCGGCTCGCCGACCGGCTGAAAAGGAGAACAGGAACGACGTTGAAGGCTGGCAGCGGCTGTTGCGCGCCTATATGGTGCTCGGTGAGCGCGATATGGCGCACGCTGCGGCCGCCGATGCCAAACGGGCACTCGCCACGGATCCTGACAAACTTCGCCGCATAGAAGATATGATCAAGAGTTTGGGGCCCGAGGGCTGAGCGAGGCGGAATGACACGTAAGCAACGGAGATTGGTTCTGATCGGCGCAAGCCTTGGCGTTCTGGCCTTTGCGGTTGCGTTGGTATTAAGCGCATTGCGCGATTCGATCGTGTTCTTTAATTCGCCGACCGACGTTGCAGAAAAACACATATCGCCGGGCACGCGCATGCGCATTGGTGGGCTGGTCAAGCCGGGTAGCATAGAACGCGGCGACAATCTTCTCGTGCGATTTGCGGTCACTGACGGGAAGACTGACATTGGGGTGCGTTATCAAGGCATTGTGCCGGACCTGTTCCGCGAAGGGCAGGGCGTGGTAGCGGAAGGCAAGCTTGAGCGGGGCGGCACCCTCGCCGCCGACACTGTGCTCGCCAAGCACGATGAGCGTTATATGCCGCGCGAAGTGGTGGATGCCTTGAAGAAAAGCGGGCGCTGGCAAGAAGGTGAGGTAGAAGGCGTAGGAGGCAGGCCGCGATGATCCCGGAACTCGGTCACTATGCGTTGGTATTGGCGCTGGCACTCGGCCTGATCCAATCGGCCGCGCCGATCGTCGGCGCGCGCCGTCGCGACGGCGCACTGATGCGCCTCGCTAATTCCACTGCCCTAATGCAATTCGCGTTTGTCGCGCTGTCGTTTTTGGCGCTTACAATCTGCTACGTTACGTCCGACTTCTCAGTGGCAACCGTTTTCGAGAACTCTCACTCGTCGATGCCGCTGATCTACAAGATCACCAGCGTGTGGGGAAACCACGAGGGCTCGATGCTCTTATGGGTATTGATCCTCTCGCTGTTTGGCGCGCTTGTAGCGGCGTTCGGTGGTAACCTGCCGGCGACATTGAAGGCGCATGTGCTGGCGGTACAATCGTGGATCGCATGTGCCTTCTATCTGTTCATCCTGCTGACTTCGAACCCGTTCCTGCGGCTGGCGCAGCTGCCGTTTGAAGGTCGCGATCTCAATCCGATCTTGCAGGACCCCGGCCTCGCCATCCATCCGCCGCTGCTTTATCTCGGCTATGTCGGCTTCTCCATCGCCTTCTCCTTTGCCATCGCTGCCCTGATCGAAGGCCGCATCGATGCCGCCTGGGCGCGTTGGGTGCGGCCGTGGACATTGGCTGCATGGATATTTCTGACGGTCGGCATCGCGATGGGCTCATACTGGGCCTATTACACACTGGGCTGGGGTGGTTTCTGGTTCTGGGACCCGGTAGAGAACGCTTCGCTGATGCCATGGCTGGCCGGCACCGCGCTGTTGCATTCCGCCGTGGTGATGGAAAAGCGCAATGCTTTGAAAATCTGGACCATCCTGCTGGCGATCCTGACTTTCTCGCTATCGCTGATCGGTACCTTTTTGGTGCGCTCCGGGGTTCTCACCTCTGTGCATGCCTTCGCCACTGATCCTACGCGTGGCGTGTTTATCCTCGCCATCCTGGTGCTGTTTATCGGCGGCGGTCTCACGCTGTTCGCGTGGCGCGCATCAATGTTGAAGCAGGGCGGGCTGTTCGCGCCAGTCTCGCGCGAGGGTGCGCTGGTGTTCAACAATCTGTTTTTGACCACCGCCTGTCTTACTGTGTTTGTCGGCACGCTTTATCCACTGGCACTGGAAGCTCTGACCGGCGAAAAGATTTCGGTCGGCGCGCCGTTTTTCAATTTGACCTTTGGACCCCTGTTTGTGGCGCTGATGTTCGCCATGCCGTTTGGTCCCTTACTGGCCTGGAAACGCGGCGATCTTTTGGGCGTAGCGCAGCGGTTGATGACAGCGTTCGCAATCGGAATCGTTACGGTCGCAATAACCTTCGCGGTAGAGGGCGGCCAGTCGGCACTCGCACCGTTCGGCGTGGGTCTTGCCCTGTTTGTAATGCTCGGCGCGCTGATCGATTTGATGGAGCGCACCGGCCTATTTCGCTTGCCGCTCGCAACTGTTCGCCACCGCGCCGCCGGACTGCCGCGCTCGACCTGGGGCACCGCGATCGCACACTTCGGCATAGCTCTGTCGATGCTTGGTATTATTAGCGCAGCTACCTGGGGAACAGAGCTCATCGCCGCAGTGAAACCAACACACACGATTTCGCTCTCTGGCTACGAGTTTTCCTTCGACGGCCTCGTGCAGAGGCCGGGCCCGAATTACACTGCAGTGGTGGCAAAGTTTACCGTACGCAGCGGCGGCGTGCCGATCGGTATCCTGGAGCCCTCAAAGCGCAGTTTCTCTGCTCGTGGAATGACGACCAACGAGGCGGCCCTGATGTCTCGTGGGCTGGGCCAACTCTATCTATCGCTTGGCGATACCAATAACGATGGCTCGATTGCGGTCAGGCTCTATTACAAGCCAATGGTGCTGCTGATCTGGTTCGGCGCGGTGGTGATGATGTTAGGCGGTGCGCTGTCACTGTCCGACAGGAGATTGCGCATCGGAGCGCCGAAGCCGGCAGCCAAGTCTGCTCTAGCGCCGGCGGAGTAAAAACGCATGTACCGTCTCGCACCGATTGCGTTGCTCATCGCGCTTACTGCGGCGGGGACGGCGCTCGCGGTGCAGCCGGATGAGGTGTTAAAAGACCCCGCCCTGGAGCTGCGCGCGCGCAATTTATCGAGCGAGCTGCGCTGCATGGTTTGCCAGAACCAGTCGATCGACGATTCAGAAGCTCCGCTGGCGCGCGATCTGCGGCTTTTGGTTCGAGAGCGGCTCACCAAGGGGGACAGCAATCAGCAAGTGCTCGATTTTCTTGTGGCGCGCTATGGCGAGTTCGTTCTGCTCAAGCCACGACTTGAATGGCACACGTTACTTTTGTGGGGCTTGCCTCCGGCGGCCTTGATCGCGGGCGTGGTCGGGCTGTTTTTGATGGCACGCCGGCGAAAAGAAACGAGTCTTGATCCTGAAGTGCTCAGCACGGAGGAGCGGCGCCGGCTTTCGACTTTAGTCGATCCGGCTGCTCCCAACCGTTGATTAGTCTACTAAATTTCAATAAAAATTCGTTATCGCCCACCTTACAAAAGTTTAATCCTGCCGACAGGACGCTGTAACGCTCATCGCCCCATCTTCGGGTTCGAAGCGGCGCATACCCGCGCCACGAATCCTGATGGAGATTTTTTCGATGAAGCCGAGCGTCATTCCCGCTCCTGGAACTCTCAAGAAGCCGCGTGTGCTATCCGCCCGCCGGTTTGCTCTTCTCGCCACCGCCATCGCCAGCCTCGGCGCTGCCCTCGCAGTGGCCCCTGGCCTTAATCTGTTTGCCGGCTATCCGGCCGCGCTCGCGCAGAACCTTTCCGAGCAGGCGCACAAGTTGCAGGCTCCTGTCGGCTTTGCCGACATCGTTGAAAAGGTCAAACCGGCTGTAATCTCTGTCCGCGTCAAAGTTGACGGCGGTTCGCAGACCACTGGCCTCGGAAGCGATGACGTTCCTCCGGGATTGCGCGAGTTCTTCCGCCGCTTTGGCATGCCCGATATCCCGAATGGTCCGGAAGGCATGCCGCGCGGCCGCGGTCACAACATGATTACCGGGCAAGGCTCCGGTTTCTTCATCTCCGCTGACGGTTATGCGGTGACCAACAATCACGTCGTCGAAAAGGCCGAGAGCGTTCAGGTCACCACCGATGATGGCAAGACCCATAATGCCAAGGTCATTGGTACTGACCCACGTACGGATCTCGCCCTGGTCAAGGTCGAGGACGGGCCGTTCCCTTACGTGAAACTGTCAGAAAAGTCTCCGCGGATTGGTGACTGGGTCCTCGCAGTCGGCAATCCATTTGGCCTCGGCGGCACCGTCACTGCCGGCATCGTGTCGGCGCGTGGCCGCGATATTGGCGCCAGTGCTTATGACGACTTCATCCAGATCGATGCGCCGGTGAATAAAGGAAACTCCGGCGGTCCTACGTTCGATACCGACGGTAATGTGATCGGCGTCAACACCGCGATCTTTTCGCCATCTGGCGGCTCGGTCGGCATTGCGTTTGCTATTCCCTCCGACACCGTGAATAGCGTGGTTGCTCAGCTCAAGGAGCACGGTTCCGTTACGCGAGGATGGATTGGCGTTCAGATCCAGCCCGTGACTCAAGACATTGCCGATAGTCTCGGCCTCAAGAAGGCCGAAGGCGCGCTCGTGTCCGAGCCACAAGCAAACAGTCCGGCGCAGAAAGCCGGGATCGAGGCTGGCGACGTTATCACTTCGGTTGACGGCAAGGCGGTCAAAGATGCCCGCGATCTCGCCAAGAAAATCGGAGCGATAGCACCGAAGGCCTCGGTAAAGCTAACGGTCCTGCATAAGGGGGCGGAGAAGGCGGTCACCCTGACGCTGGGTGAAATGCCGAACACCAAAGAGGCGCGCGCCGGTTCCGAAGGAAACGATAACGGTACCGATCTCGGCAAACTCGGACTGACGCTTGCTCCAGCGGCCCGCGTCGCCGGCGCCGGTGCCGAAGGTGTGGTGGTCACTGGTGTCGATTCAACTGGTGTCGCGGCTGACCATGGGTTCTCGACTGGCGACGTGATTCTCGAGGTCGCCGGCAAATCCGTTTCGACGCCTGCCGACGTACGCGACGTTGTTGCGGGTGCGCGCACCGAAGGAAAGCGCAGCGTGCTGATTCGAGTGAAAAAAGGTGACAACACGCGCTTTGTCGCCCTGCCAGTCGGCCGCGGCTAACACGAGTTTGGGGACGTCCCGCCGACATCCGTCGCCCCCGTCGGCGGGTTTGCCCTCAACGGGACGGGCTTCATGCCCGTCCTGGCAATTTCCGAAAGCGGGTGCGCTTTAAACGGCGTGGCTGCTTTTGGTCGAAGCTCCGACCCCGGCATCCGTCGCCCCCCGCTGGGGCGGGGTCGTTGAGGGGGTGGCGGTCACCGCCACCCCCTCGCGTACAAAAACGGGGACCCGAAGGAATTAAGCTCGCCACCAAATTGACTGGAATTGATGTGACCGATGCCCACTTATGCAAGTATTAACGGGCCGCGCCCCTTCGGCTGGACGGCCGATGCGCAACCGAATCGAGTCACCATGCGCCTTCTGGTCATCGAGGACGACCGCGACGCCGCCGAATACCTCGTCAAAGCGTTCCGTGAGGTCGGCCACGTTGCTGATGCCGCTACCGACGGTGAGGACGGTCTCGCGATGGCACTCGACGGTCAATACGATGTATTGATCGTTGACCGGATGTTACCCAAGCGTGACGGCCTGGCGGTGATCGGCGCTTTGCGAGCGAAGGGCTTGGATACACCGGCCTTGATCCTGTCTGCACTTGGCCAGGTCGACGACCGCGTGAAAGGATTGCGGGCCGGCGGTGACGACTACCTGCCCAAGCCTTATTCGTTCTCCGAATTGCTGGCGCGCGTAGAGGTCCTGGCCCGCCGTCGGATCGGTCGCAGCGAAGAAACGGTGTTGCGAGTCGGCGATCTCCAGCTCGATCGTCTGTCGCACCAGGTGTATCGAGGCGAGGGGGAAATCACGCTGCAGCCTCGCGAATTTCGCCTCCTGGAATACCTGATGCAGCATGCGGGACAGGTTGTTACCCGCACCATGCTCCTGGAGAATGTGTGGGACTACCATTTTGACCCGCAAACCAATGTGATTGATGTCCATATCTCGCGCTTGCGCTCAAAAATCGATAAAGGTTTCTCCCAGCCGCTTCTGCATACGATCCGCGGCGCGGGATATATGATACGTGACGGCGCTCGGTAAACTTTTTCGCACCACCACATTCAAGTTGACGCTGGTCTATTTGACCGTGTTCGCGCTGTTCGCCGCATTTCTGCTTGGCTATTTTGCTCTCAACACCCGCCGACTGATTACCGAACAGATTACCGATACGGTCAATGCTGAAATCACCGGTCTGTCTGAGCAATACCGCCTCGGCGGCATCAGACGGCTGGTGGTCGTTGTGGATGCGCGGGCTCGTCGGCCAGGCTCTAGCCTCTATCTGGTCACAACCCCTGCCGGCGAGTCACTTGCCGGCAACGTCACCGCGTTGCCGCCGGGCACGCTCGACAATCCCGGCTGGACCGAAACGGGCTACCGTCGGCTCGATGAGTCTGAAGCGGGCGAGCATCCCGAGCACCACGCGCTGGCGCGCGTTTTTCAATTGCCGAGTGGTTTCCGCCTGCTGGTTGGCAGAGACCTCGATGAGCGTGAGCGGCTTTACAATATCGTGCTCTCGGCCGGACGCTGGTCAATTGCCATTGTAATTGTGCTCGGGCTGGCCGGCGGATTGTTTGTCACTCGTCGCGTGCTACGCCGCGTTGACGCCATGACCGAGACAACTCGTACGATCATGGGCGGCGATCTCGGCGGCCGATTGCCGGTTGCGGGTACAGGCGATGAGCTTGATCGCCTAGCCGAAAATCTCAATGTCATGCTGGAGCGCATCGAGGCACTGATGCGCGGGTTGAAGGAGGTTTCCGACAATATCGCCCACGATCTCAAGACGCCACTTACCCGCCTTCGTAATCGTGCCGAACAAGCTTTGCGCTCAGCCAAAAATGAGGTGGAATACCGTGCCGCGCTGGATAACACGATCGAAGAATCAGATGGACTGATTCGTACCTTTAATGCGCTATTGATGATCGCGCGTGCGGAATCCGGGCAAGCACGTGAGGATATGGCCGAGTTTGACGCTGCCGAGATGGCTCATGATATCGGTGAGCTGTATGAGCCACTGGCAGAGGAAAAAGGAATCGCTTTGAAAGTGGAGGCCGATACACCCGCGCCACTCAAGGGGAATCGAGAGCTCATCAGCCAGGCGCTCGCCAATTTGGTCGACAATTCCATAAAATATGTGGAGGCGCGTGGCGAGGCGTTCAATGGGGCACCAGCACAGATCGTGGTGCGCGCAATTACCGAAGGCGACCGAATTCTGCTTACCGTTGCCGACACCGGACCCGGCATTCCAGAAGCTGATCGTGCTCGGGTCGTCGAACGTTTTGTGAGGTTGGAGCAGAGCCGTTCGAAGCCTGGTTCCGGGCTTGGTTTAAGTCTAGCTTCCGCGGTGGCGCGTCTACATGGCGGTGAATTGATTCTTGCCGACAACCAGCCGGGCCTCAAAAGCGTCATTGCCTTGCCACGGCGAGGGCCGGTACAGATTGCGGGATGAGGCCGCCCGCCAAACGCAAGGCTTCCCGCAAGTCGGCTGTCAATAAACCTTCGGTTGGCAGCAGCGCTAAAAGTGCGACCCTGGCCGATCTAATCACGAACGCGCCGCAGCTCGCCGAACCGAAAGTGGCGTCCGCCCACGTTGCCGATTGGCTTGGCAGTCTGGCGCCAGGGGAAGCAAAGTCGCTCAAGGCCTTGCTTGGCACCCAACCAAGCATCAACACGCTGCTGGCAAGTTTTGCCGAAAGCTCACCCTATCTGTGGGAGCTGGCGAGCCGCGAGCCGGAACGGCTATTGCGTTTGCTCAGCGCAAATCCAGACCAGCGCTTGGCGACTCTTTTGGCCGAGCATGGGCGCGCCACCGCCTCCAGCAAGGACGAAACCCAGGCGATGCGGCTATTGCGCCGCATGAAGGCAGAGGCCGCACTGCTGATTGCGATCGCTGATATCGGCGGCGTTTGGCCGGTGATGAAAGCGGCGCGTGCGCTCACCGATCTAGCTAATACGGCGGTCGATGCCGCGGCACGTTTTGTGTTGGCTGAAGCCGCGCGCGCTGGACGACTGACGCCAAAGAATAAGTCCCAGCCACAAACGGGCAGCGGCTATATCGTATTGGCCATGGGCAAGATGGGCGCGTTCGAACTCAATTACTCGAGTGATATCGATCTCATCGTACTTTACGACCCCGCGGTGCCCGCGCTGCCGAAAGATGCGGAGCCGTCGATGCTCTTTGTGCGGCTGACCCAGCGGCTGGTGAAGCTGTTGCAAGAGCGCACCGCCGACGGCTACGTGTTCCGGACCGACTTGCGCCTGCGGCCTGATCCAGCTTCGACTGCAATCGCGATTTCCACCGGAGCAGCAGTCGCTTATTACGAAGGCGTTGGGCAAAACTGGGAGCGCGCTGCCATGATAAAGGCGCGCGCATGCGCCGGTGATATTGCGGCCGGCGAGGCTATTCTCAATGAGTTAGCACCATTCGTGTGGCGAAAATATCTCGACTTTGCAGCTGTCGCCGACGTTCACGCGATGAAGCGACAGATCAACGCCTATCGCGGACACGGCGAGATCGCGGTCGAAGGCCACAACATCAAACTGGGACGCGGCGGAATCCGCGAAATCGAATTCTTCGCACAGACCCAGCAACTCATTGCGGGCGGCCGAAATCCGGGTCTACGGGACCGCGATACACTTACAACACTGGACAAGCTTTGCGAGGACAAATGGATCGACAAAGCTGCGTGTGGCGCGATGAAAGAGGCGTATTGCTTCCTGCGCGCGGTCGAACACCGCCTGCAAATGGTGAATGATGAGCAGACTCAAACTTTGCCTGCCGAGCGCGCCGACCTCGAACGTTTTGCCCGCTTTTCTGGCTTTGCCAACCGCGATGCTTTCGCCAAAGTACTGCTCGGCCATCTCGACAAAGTGCAGCACTACTACGCTCGTTTGTTCGAGAAGACGCCCGATGTTGACCGGCCTGTCCTGGCGTTTCCAGCGAATGTCGATGATATCAAGACCCTTGATCGGCTCTCCGAGTTGGGTTTCGGTGCGCCGTTGGAGGCGTCCAGCATCATTCGTCACTGGCTGAGTGACAATCACCGCTCCCTCAGGAGCCAGGCAGCGCGCACACATCTCCGGGCGCTGTTGCCAGCGCTGTTGGAACATCTGGCGCGCACGGACAATCCTAACGCCACACTGGTCATCTTCGACCATTTTCTTGCCAATCTACACGGCCCGGCGCGGCTGTTGTCGCTGCTGCGGCAAAATTCCGAACTCATCGCGCTGATCGTTTTGGTCCTCGGCATTGCGCCGCGTCTGGGCGACACGCTAGCGCGTCATCCGCAGGTTATGGATGCGCTGGTCGACCCTAGTTTTTTTGGAGCCTTGCCCGATGAGATCGAGCTTGGCCAGCGGTTCGATGCAGCACTCGCGCAGTCACGCTACGACGAGGATTTCCTCGAACGCATACGCATGTTCGGCCTAGAATATATGTTTCTGACCGGCGTACGAATTTTGTCTGGAACGGTCACCGCGCGTCAAGCGGGGGAAGCGTTTGCGCGGCTCGCGGACGCAGTGATACGCGCCGTGCATCACGCGGTTGCCGATAATTTCGCGGTAGCTCACGGTCGCATGCGCGAAGAGGAGACCGCTGTGGTGGCTTTGGGAAAATTGGGCGGTTATGAAATGACCGCGACTTCCGATCTCGATCTCATTTTTGTCTACGATTTTGAGGAAAAATACCCGGAATCGAGCGGTGCGCGACCGCTCTATGGTGCGCAATATTTCGCAAGGCTCACCCAACGGCTGATCAATATATTAACCGCGCAAACGAACTACGGATCCCTTTACCAGGTCGATATGCGGCTGAGGCCGTCGGGCCGCGCCGGGCCCCTGGCAACACGCCTTGATGGCTTTGCCGCCTATCAAGAAACCGAGGCTTGGACGTGGGAACACATGGCACTCACGCGCGCACGGGTGGTCTCTGCTTCGCCCGCATTCAAGTTACGCATCCAGAGCGTGATCCAGGACATCTTGCAGCGGCCGCGCGATGCAGAACTAACGGCGGGCGACGTGGTGGAGATGCGCGCAGCCATTGCCAAGGAAAAAGGCGACAGCGAACGTTGGAATCTCAAATATGCAGCTGGCGGACTGATCGATATCGAGTTCATTACTCAATACTTGCAGCTCATTCACGCCCATCGATTGCCAGATATTCTTGATACTTCGACTGCGCGCGTGCTCGATAAGGCATGGACATTACGCGTGCTGACAGTAGAGGACGCAGAAATCCTTCGCCCGGCCGTACAGCTCTATCACGATCTTACACAGATTCTACGTCTGTGCTTGCCAGGGACGTTCGATCCAAAAACGGCCGGCGCAGGACTCTTGCGACTGTTAGCACGCGCGGCTGACGTACCTGATTTCGCTACGCTCGATGCGACGCTGATCGATGTGCAGACGAAGGTGCGCGCGTGTTTTGTGCGAATTTTAGGAAAATCGCCCTGACGCCAACTAAGCTGCCTCTTCCTTTGGCAGGGAGCACTGGGGCTCGAGTGGCAGTCGCACTCCGACCAGCGTGCCTTTGCCGAGCGTTGAACGGATGCGCATGCGCCCTCCGTGCAGTTCGACCAGTGACTTCGATATTGCGAGTCCAAGTCCTGATCCTTGATGGCTTTTGGTGAGCTGACTCTCCACCTGCTCAAACGGGCGCCCGAGTCGGGTCAAGGCGTCCTTAGCAATTCCGATGCCGGTGTCGGCGATTGCAAGCGTAATGCAGCGGTCGGTAGCTCGGCCGCGCACCGTGACACGGCCGCCGGCAGGCGTAAATTTCACCGCATTGGAGAGCAGGTTGAGCGCTACTTGCTTGAGTGCGCGGCGATCGGCCCGCAGCCTGAGCTCGGGCGATATGCGAGCCGTTAATTGCAACTGCTTGTCCTGCGCACGCGCGGCAACGACACGCATGGCTTCATTAAGCAGCGTATCGAGATCGAGATCCTCGAAATCGAGTCGGATACGGCCAGCTTCGATCTTCGACATGTCGAGGATATCGTTGATGACCTCGAGCAGATATTGCCCACTTCCGCGGATGTCACTGCAATATTCGTGATATTTTTCGGCGCCGAGAGGACCGAACATTTCCGACTCCATGATTTCGGAAAAGCCAATGATGGCATTGAGGGGAGTGCGCAGCTCGTGACTCATATTGGCGAGGAATTTCGACTTCGCCTGGTTTGCTTCCTCGGCACGGGTCTTTTCTTCGGCGTATTTCTCGGCCAACTCGGCTGAGCGCTGCTGCGAGACGCGGAGGTCGGCAACCGATGCCATCAGGCGTTTCTCGCTATCTATTAGCTTTTCCTCGTGGGTCTTGAGCGCTGTGATGTCGGTCCCAACTGAGACATAGCCGCCATCCTTAGTGCGGCGTTCGCTGATGTGCAGCCAGCGGCCATCCTCGAGCTGCGCTTCGAATGTGCGCGCGCCGGGAATGCTCGGACCAGTAGTGACGACTTTGTTGCGCACTACAGGCTTGTTGCCCGCTGCGACCACCGACTCATAGGACGCGCCGACGGTGATTGCTTCGTCGGGTAGATGATGGAGCTCCTGAAAATTAGAATTGCAGAGGACAAGGCGATTGTCGGCATCCCACAGTACGAAGGCCTCGGGGATAGTCTCGATGGCGTCACGTAGCCGCATGTCGGCCGCGACGGTTTTCTCCACAAGGTTTTTCTGTTCGGTAATGTCGACGGCGATGCCGATCAGATGGAGACCAGGGTCGCCGGGCTGGCGCACCAGCTCGCAGCGCGCGCGTAGCCATACCCAGTGGCCGGCGGCGTGACGCATACGGAAGGCGTGATCGATTGTGGTCGCTGTCGCATCGGCGAGTTCAGCCGCGAGTTCGTAGAGCCGTACGTCGTCCGGATGCACCAACGTATTGACATCCCAGAACGAAAGCAGATCGTCCTTAGTGTCGAGGCCGAGGATTTCGAACATCGATTGGGACCAGAAAATACGGCCGCGGGCGAGGTCCCAATCCCACAGCCCGCAGCGGCCACGGTTGAGCGCGGTATCGATGCGGCTGCGGACCGTTTCATAGATCAAGTCCGCTTCCCGCGCCCGTGTTGCCTGCCAATGGAAGGCGAAGCCGAGAATTAGCACGACAAATCCGGTGGTGGCCGACAAAGTGACAGTGAGCGTCGTGAGTGAGCGCCACGTAGCAAGAACCGCTTCCCGCGATTGAACCACTGCGAGCTGACCAAACGGGGCGCTGAGCATGCGTACGGTCGCCAGCGCTCGCGTGTCGTCGGGCAGGGTGATTTCCATGACGCCAGCGCCGGCGCCGAAAGTCGTCAGTGGCTGTGTCGGCCCTAGCAGGTCGATTAGCCGGCGGCCGATTGTTGCGTCGCTGGCCGGTGTCGCAGCCGTGACCACGCCGTCGGCATTGGTCAGAACGAAGCGCCGGCCAGCAGACATCGCCCAGGATGGCAGCACCCGCGCGAGCACCAGCTGCGGTTGTTCCACGGCATCAGCAGGCTGCTTAAGCGGCAGTTGAAGGCGCTCGGCAGCAAGGTCGGCAATTGCCTCAAGTGACACGACGTTGTTGGCAAGGCTCTGCCGGCGGTGGTCGAGCACCTGCACGAGAGCGCCGACGCAGATAGTAGCGAGGAAGGCAATGATAAGCACTGGAACGGCTCGGCGCAGCAGGGGTTCGGCGTTCAGCAGCCGCCGATACGCCGGCTTGGCGATCGATTGCGCGAGGCCCTTGATAGAATCAGAGTGTGCAGACGCACTCGCCACACCGGCGCGCGCCATAACGGCCTCCGTTGGGAATTTTCCCTGTCACCCTCGAGACGGAAGGATGTGCCGCATCATTTTCCGAATCACCTATCGATTGGAATCGATGGGCGCTGATTTGTCGAGAGTCCGAAGAGTCAAATATTTAAAAAATGTTACCCACGGCTAGTTTTGAAATAAAGTGTCGCCGCTACCTCCATCTACGGCGCAGCCAACGCGCGTTCGATGATGTCGGCCAAATCGCGGGAAAGACCTGGCGCCGCCTTGATTCGCTTTAAGGCGGCTTCCGCCCTAGCGCGGCGGCCGCTTTCGAGCGTGCGCCAGGTACGAAAGGCTGTGGCCAGCCGGGCTGAAATCTGCGGGTTTTTCGGGTCGAGGGCGAGCACGGTGTCGGCGACGAAGTCGTAGCCGAGCCCGTCAGCGCGGTTGAATTGAGTGACGTTGCCGTGCGCGAACGCGCCGATCAGCGCGCGCACACGGTTTGGATTGGCGAGCGAGAATGCGGGGTGGGCAGTCAGACTGCGCACGGTTTCGAGCGTATTTGGCTGCGGGATGGTGGCCTGTAGTGAAAACCACTTGTCTACCACGAGCGCGTCCGAAGCGTAGCGCGCATAAAAATCGGCGAGGGCGTGCTCGTGCTCTGGTACATCGTGCAGCGATAGGGTTGCGAGCGCCGCCAAGCGATCGGTCATGTTGTCGGCGGTTGAGTATTGACGTGATGCGCGGACAATGTCCACGGGTTTGCCCGTTGCCGCAAGCAAGTCGATTGCGACATTGCGCAAGGCGCGGCGACCGGCACTCCTGGCGTCTGGCGAATATCCGCCGGATAAGGCCATTCGGTCGTAAAGCGTGGAAAGCGCCGGGCCAAGCTGATCGCCGATTGTCGCGCGTAACGCGGCGCGCGCCCGAAAGATTGCATCAGGGTCGATGTCACGCCCGATTTCTCGTGCGATATCGCCTTCGCCGGGTGGAACCAAAGCAAGCGCAATGAATGCGGGCTCCAGGGCGGGGTCCTCGAGAATGGCAGCCAGCGCCACCATCAGCTGATCGTCACTGCGCGTCGATCGACCCGAGCGCACGGCCTCCACATTGTCAATGAGCAGGCGCATCGATATCGTTTGCAGCGCCTGCCAGCGGTTGAACGGGTCACTGTCGTGTGCAGCAAGAAAGACGAGCTCGTTGGCATTGAGATCGGTAACCAGCTTGATCGGCGCCAAGAAACCGCGATTGATCGACAATGCAGGCCGCTCCGCAATGCCGGTGAATTCGAATATCGCTGTCTGTCCGCTTATCACTACAACATCGCTCTCAATCGGCTCTCCGTTCGACAGCTTTAGTGGCAGGTCACGTCCGTTCTTGCCGACGAGTCCTAGCGCCAGAGGGATCACCATCGGTTCCTTGGTCGGTTGGCCGGGTGTCGGCGGCACTCTTTGATTGCATTCAAGCGTGTAGGAGTTGCGCGCCGCGTCGAATTTGCCATGGACGGTGACTTGCGGCGTGCCTGCTTGGCTATACCAGCGCATAAATTGCGTCAGATCGCGTCCGCTGGCGTCAGCGAAACACTGGATGAACTGTTCAACAGTGGCGGCCTCGCCATCGTGGCGCGCGAAATAGAGATCCATGCCGGCACGGAATTTGGCGCGTCCGATCAACGTCTGCACCATCCGCACCAGCTCGGCGCCTTTCTCGTATATGGTCGTCGTGTAGAAGTTATTGATTTCCTTGTAAGTCTCCGGGCGGACCGAATGTGCTAAAGGGCCGGCGTCCTCGACGAACTGCGCCGCGCGAAGACTGCGCACGTCGGCAATACGCTTCACCGGCCGTGAGCGCATGTCGGAAGAAAACTCCTGATCGCGGAAAACGGTGAGACCTTCCTTCAGGCAAAGTTGAAACCAATCGCGGCAGGTGATGCGATTGCCGGTCCAGTTATGGAAATATTCATGTGCGATTACGGCTTCGATGTGTGCAAAATCGGCGTCGGTCGCGGTGTCGGCGCTGGCTAGTACGTATTTATCGTTAAAGACGTTCAAGCCTTTGTTTTCCATCGCGCCCATGTTGAAATCCGACACGGCAACGATCATGAAGATGTCGAGATCATATTCGCGGCCGAAAACTTCCTCATCCCAGCGCATGGCGCGTTTGAGCGAATCCATTGCATAGGCGCAACGGTGCTGCTTGCCGTGTTCGACATAGATGCGCAATGTCACATTACGCCCCGATGCGGTGACAAAGCGGCCCTCGACGCAAGCGAGGTCGCCGCCGACTAACGCAAAAAGATAAGACGGCTTGGGATGCGGATCGTGCCAGACCGCGAAATGGCGTCCACCGCGAGCGTCTCCGCTCTCGACGAGATTGCCATTCGCTAGCAGCACGGGCACTTCCGTTTTCTCTGCCTCGATGCGCGTGGTGTAGACCGCCATAACGTCGGGCCGGTCGGGAAAGTAAGTGATGCGGCGGAAACCCTCGGCCTCGCATTGGGTGCAATAAGTACCACTCGAGCGGTAGAGGCCGGAAAGCTGTGTGTTGGCGGATGGATCGACAAGAGTTTCGATTTCCAGCTTGAATGGCCCATTCGGCGGCTGCGGAATGGTGAGATTATCGGGCGTCGCGACATAGCTATCGGCGAGCAAGGTAGCTCCGTCGATTCTAAGCGAGACCAGCGACAGCCCGTCGCCATCCAGTACGAGTGGTGCCGCCACGCTTTTGGGATTTGGTCTGAGCGCAAGCGTTGCACGGACCTTGGTTTTGCTCGGATCCAACGAAACATTGAGCGAAACGGTCTCCACCAGCCAATCGGGCGGACGGTAGTCTTTCAGGCGGATGGGCTGGGCGATATCGGTGCGCATGGCTTTTGATCTAGAATGTCTGGGCGGCAATTGGAAGAAAGAATGACGCAGACTATGCATGCCATGGTGCTCGATCGGCCGCGCACGCCGCTTATGATGTGTGAGCGTCCGCTTCCCGCTCCAGGTCCCGGTGAGATTGTGGTGGCTGTGACAGCCTGCGGCGTTTGCCGCACCGATCTGCATGTGGTCGATGGGGAACTGCCACATCCGACGCTACCGATAGTGCCCGGCCACGAGATTGTCGGTCGTGTGGCGGCGGTCGCGGGGGGCGTGAGGGGTTTTTCAATAGGCGAACGCGTCGGCGTGCCGTGGTTGGGTGGCACATGCGGGTCCTGCCCGTATTGCCGCAGCGATCGCGAAAATCTGTGCGATACGCCGATATTCACCGGTTATACGCGCGACGGTGGTTTCGCAAACTATGCGATCGCCGATGCGCGCTTTTGTTTTCCGCTCGGCGAGGAGGGTGAGGATGCGGAAATCGCGCCTTGGCTCTGCGCCGGGCTGATCGGCTGGCGCAGCTATCGTATGGCGGGCGAGGGCGAGACGCTCGGTCTCTACGGTTTCGGCGCGGCCGCGCACATCTTGGCGCAGGTCGCAAAATGGCAGGGGCGCCGCGTGTTTGCATTTACCCGCAAGGGAGATCATCCGGCGCAGGAATTCGCCCGCTCACTTGGGGCAGTCTGGGCGGGCAATTCCGAAGAGCTGCCGCCCGAGCCACTCGATGCCGCGATTATCTTGGCGCCGGTCGGTGCGTTGGTGCCGGCTGCTCTCAAGGCGGTGAAGAAGGGCGGCCGCGTTGTCTGCGGCGGCATCCACATGTCGGATATTCCGAGCTTCCCTTACGCCCTACTGTGGGAGGAGCGAGCGATAGTGTCGGTGGCAAATCTCACACGCGCGGACGCGCGCGCGTTTCTCGAGATCGCCCCCAAGGCCGGTGTAATGTGCGCGGTCACGCGTTATCCTCTCTCGCGGGCCAACGAAGCGTTGTCCGATCTGCGCGATGGCCGTCTGCAAGGTGCAGCGGTTCTCATTCCCTAGGGCACAAAATTAGCGCATCGGCTCGGTGTGGCCGATCACGCGTTTGATCGAAGGCGACTCCTGTTTCAATGCACGCTCCAGAGCATCGACGTTTTCATGCACGCTCTGTACGCTCATTTGCGGGTCGACACGGCAGTGGAAATTGACAATTTCACCCTCATCGGTCTCTCGTACACGCACATCGTGCACATCGCGAATGCTGCGGCTCCCGGCTGCCAGCTCTAATAGTGCGATCGCCACCGCTTTGACGCGCTCGGGGGGAGCCTCGCGGCCGGAGATACCCTGCGGCTGCAACGGTTCAATATGTGTCTCTACCTCAACACCGGGTCCGAGCTCGGCCGCAATCGCGTCTTCCAGGCTGTCCGCCATGTCGTGCGCGGCGCGCAGAGAAAGCTTGCCATCGACCTCGAGATCGAGCGACACAGCCAGCCGGTCTTTGAGGTCGTGCACCATGACATGATGCGCGGCGAGGGCGCGATTGCGCGCGATGACCATGACGCGATCGAGAACTGTCTCATTATTGAGCGCGACCGGATTGGTGGTGACTACCGGCTCGACACCTGGTATCTGCCGGCGGAGCGCGTCCCCGATCGCGTCCTTGATTGCACTCACGCGATCGAGCGGCAATGTGCGACTGACTGCCACCGTCAGATCAATGAAAGTCTGCTCGCCAACCGCGCGCGCGCGCACCTGTTCGACGCGGACCACGCCCGCCACACGCGCGGCAATAGCAGTTATTTTTTCTGCCGCACCGGCCGGCGCGACATCGATGAGCGTATCGATGGTACACTTGCCAAGTCGCCAGCCGGCGATGCAAACCATCACCGCCACTACCAGCGCCGCCACCGAATCCGCCCACGCCAAACCGTAATGCACGCCGACAAGACCAACCAGCACGGCCAAGGAAGACCATAGGTCAGATGAAAAATGTAGCGCGTCGGCCTCGAGCGCATGGCTCGAGGTTTTTTCCGCGGTGTGCGACAGCGCCCGGGCACGGAAGAAGTCGACGACAATCGACACCACAATTACGCCGAAGGCCCAAACGGTCGCCTCGACGACGTGGCCTTCGTGTTCGACCAGGCGCTTGACCGCTTCCCAGATCACTATGCCGGATAGCAGGAATAACAGCGCCGTTTCGGCGAGCGCCGAGACCGCTTCCACTTTGCCGTGGCCGTAGTGATGTTCCTCGTCAGCTGGCCTTCCGGAAATGCGCACGGCGATATAGGTCATGACCGTGGCGCCGAGGTCGATCAGCGAATGTCCAGCTTCCGACAGGATCGCCAGGGAGCCCGTAGAAAAGCCGACCAGGCCTTTGGCGACGGTCAGTCCAGCCGAAGCGGCAATCGAGGAGAGGGCGACTTGTTCTTTTTCAGTCTGCATGCAGCGCCGGTCTAGCCCAGACTGTAGCAAATTTCGAGAACTACCGGTGACCTAGATCTCACAGCGTAATCGGCTTTCCGGCCGCCGCCGCTGAACGCGTGACCGCATCGAGAATGCGGATATTGGCGAGCAATTGCTCGGTCGTGAATCGATAAGGCGCGCGGCCCTCGACCGCGTCGACCCGGGCCTCGAAGTTCATGCGCACGGTATTGGCATGCTCGTAGTTGCGCGTCTGCCGGCTGCTGTCCAACCTGTAATGCACGAAACTTGATGAAACACCCTTGTCGACGTTGCCGCCTTCCTGCACTTCAATCCAGCCCTGGTCACAAATCAACGTGAAGCGCCCATAGAACGGTGGCGGCGACAGGCACGTGATGCGCCCGCGCGCTCCGTTCTCGGAATCGATCTCGGTGCTGACGAAATCCTCAGACGGCGCTGAAAAAATCTGTGAGGCCGTGCGCGCCGCGATCCGGACCGGCTTGCCGGCAAACGATACGAACATGTCGCCAAGATGAATGCCGAGCGCGGTCCAGGCCCCGGCCGGCGCATGTTTAGAATCGCGCCGCCAGTTCGACGGGTCCATTTTGCGGAAATTATTGTGGCTGACATTGGCGCCCATACGCAGTACGCGCCCAAGTGCACCGCTCTCGAACACCGCCAGCCCGGTCCAGCTACTGTATGAGGCGGTCCCATCGACTGCTGTGAGAACGCCAATTTAGCCATCCGCTAGCTACTTCAATGATTGGGGCCAGTAGACGTGTTGCGCCGCATTGCCATCGGTTTTGCGAGCGTCACCATGACATTAGCCTTCGGGCGTCAAATGCAGGGTCGGATATAGAGCCGGTTCACGTCCCACAATTCGTCGCGCAGCTTGACCGCAGCCGATGCGGAATTCACCACCGGATCGATCAACAGCGCCTGCAAGGCGATCTCCTTGGATCCGTGCATGGCAGCCTCGACAGCGAGCTGTTGAACGCTCACTTGCGTATGGAGCAGCTTCGCAATCGCATCGGGCAGCGGGCCGAGTGGAGTCGCGTGAATTCCGGCCGCGTCTACCATCACCGGTATTTCGACCGCCGCGTCAGCCGGTAAATTCGGGCTAGCGCCACGGTTGGGAACGATGCCGGATTCCAAGATACGCTTCTTGTTATGGAGTACTCCTCCGATCACGGCAGCGCCGCGTTCGCCCGACGGCGTCAACCAATCTGGTGGTAAGGCTCCGCCGGCGAGCACTCGATCGAGCGTCTTGGCAAAGTCCGCGCGTTCGCGGTCGTCGGCATCAAAATCGTAGCCGTGTTCGCCGCCTTCCCAATCATAGGCGAGGTATTCTCCGAGGTGATCGTCGCCGCAGGTCATCCAGTAGCCGAAGGCCCGGAACAGGCGGCGGGTGAGCGGAGCGAACGAGGGGCAGAAGTCCTTCTCCTTGCCGCGTGGCCTGCGATCACTATCATCGTTATCCGGAAGATATCGCGCTGATGCAGCGGCTTGGCATACAGGCTTATCGTTTTTCGGTTGCCTGGCCGCGCGTGCTTCCGAAGGGACGTGGCATGCCAAACGAGCCCGGCCTGGCATTCTATGACCGGCTGATCGACACGATTCTCTCTGCCGGTATCGAGCCTTGGCTCTGCCTCTATCACTGGGATCTACCGCAGGCACTTGACGACCTCGGCGGCTGGACAATGCGAGACAGCGTTGCATGGTTTGCCGATTACGCCATGCTGGTGGCGGAGCGCTATGGCGATCGAGTCAAACGCTTCGCCACGTTCAACGAGCCGTCGATCTTCACTATATTCGGTCTCGGATTCGGCGAGGGCAAGCGCGCCGCGTCGAGCGCAGACACGCTGTACCGTGGCATCCACCACGTAAATCTCGCACATGGCGCGGTGGTCGATGTTGTGCGCGCGCGTGTGGCGGGCAGTTCGATCGGTGCCATCCACAACTACCAGCCATGTCTACCGTCAACGCCGAACGATACTCAAGCGGCAGAGTACTGCGACGCCTATTGGAACAGGGCCTTTCCAGACCCGCAATGCCTAGGCATGTATCCCGGACAGATAGAGGCGGCAATTGAGGTGCACATGCAAGCGGGTGATCTCGCGCGCATCCGCTGTCCGGTGGACTGGTTCGGCCTTAATCATTACAGCCCAGAGTTCGTGAAAGCCGATCCCGATTCAGTGCTCGGCTTCGGCTTTGGCGATAGACCCGCGGAAATGCCGCTCACGCCGAATGGCTGGCCGATCATGCCGCATTCATTTCGCGAAAGCTTGCTGGAGGTCTCGAAACGCTACGGCTTGCCTGTCTATGTGCTCGAAAACGGTTTTGGTGGAAACGACAAGCCGGACGATACCGGCGCGGTGATCGACAACGATCGCATCGCCTATCTGCGCGCCTATATCGGCGCGCTGAATGACGCGGTGGCGCGAGGGGCCGACATTCGCGGCTATTTCGTCTGGTCGCTGCTCGACAATTTCGAATGGGACCAAGGTTACGACGTGCGGTTTGGACTGACCCATGTTGACTATTCGACGCAGCGGCGCATTCCCAAAGCTTCGTTTAGATGGTACCGCGACCTTATCAATGCGGCGCGCAAGAGATGACGGTGAAGCCAAGAGCAGGGGCGGACAAATCGGCCAGTATCGTGCTGGCGGATGTCGGCGGCACCAACGTGCGCTTTGCCGTGCTCACAGGTGCCGCGCTCAGTCCCATCGAACACTTGGCGGTCGCCGATTATAAGAATTTCGTCGATGCCCTGGCGACGTTCATGTCGCATCAAAAGGATCGCGGCGCCCTCCGTCACGCGCTTTTCGGGGTGGCCGGAGTGGTCGAAGGAGGGCGTTGCGCACTCACCAATAATCCCTGGATTGTCGACACCCACGAGTTGCGCGCCCGTTTCGGTTTCACCGATGTCCACATCGTCAACGATTTCGAGGCGATTGCGTGGTCCCTGCCGCGTTTCACGTCGAAAGATCTTCATAAACTCGGCGGACTTGAAGGGAAGTTGAACGCCCCAATGCTAGCGCTTGGTCCGGGCACCGGTTTCGGCGTGGCGGCCTATGTGCCGAGCGAGCAGGGGGGCTTCGTGCTGCAAACTGAAGCCGGCCATAGCACGATGCCCAGCGGTTCGGCGCGCGAGGACGCAATCATCGAAAAGTTGAGGCAGCACTTTGGGCACGTGTCGGCGGAGCGAGTCTTATCTGGGCGCGGTCTGGAAAATCTTTACCGCGCGATTGCGTCACTCGATTCCCTGAGCGTGCCAGAACGCAGCGCAGCTGAAATCACGCAAGCCGGATTGGCGGGGCATTGTGCGGCGAGTCGCGCCGCGATCGACACATTTTGCGCGATGCTGGGCGAGGTCGCCGGTAATCTCGCGCTCGACATCGGCACGCAAGGCGGTGTCTTTGTTGCCGGCGGCATCGCGCTTCATCTGCGCGGTTACCTCCCTCGGTCGCAGTTTCGTGCGCGCTTCGAAGCGAAGGGGCGGATAAGCCCCTACGTGTCGGCGATCCCCGTCTATCTGATCCTGCACGATGATCCAGCTTTCGTCGGCCTGCGGTCGTTTGCCGCGCAGCGTGCGTGGATTTCTTAAATCGATTGGAATCACGATTTGGCGGCCGCTGGGCTTGCCGTTCGCTCTTTCGCTTCGAGCTCGTCGAGCGCGAGCAGCAAAGTTGCAACGCGGTGAGCCGAGGACCGCCAATCGGCCAGGCGCTGATAATTGTCGACGACCCAGTTGAACGCGCCCTGTACAACAACGAATGCCGCCGCCGATTGCGTGAGCTCGCCGAGTGACATAGCTTCGCTGAGGTATCTCGGCGCGCACAGGATCCAGGCAACCACCGATGCGAAGAGAAAATTTCCGTGCGAGACCAACGTGGTGCGAACAAGTTGCCAGCAGAATTCGCGCCACCATAGGAGGACGGCCTGGAGTTTAAGCCGCAAGGCCTGCGGCTTGCTTCCGTCGATTGGGTTTACAGTCCCCAGTTCTGCTTCCTGCCGAAATGCATCCACCGCAGCACGAAATTCAGCCTCGGCCTGACTGGTGCGCTCGATGACGCTGGTCAGGTGATGGCCAAAGAAGATCATGAGGCCGGACACCATTCCGGAATAAATGATGACACCAAAGACTAAATACCCAGGGATTGTCACCGTAAGCCCGAAAGCGGGAATGTCGATGCTGCCGCCTATCTCCCACAGCACCCCGAAAAATGTAATCGCGGTCACGATCGAGGAACAAAAGCAAGCGTCAAGTCTATAGGCGCGTCGGTCGCAATGCGAACGTCGACTGAAATGCGATATTCCGGATTTTCAGTGCCTTTGGTCAGATGATGATTGGGGTGACGGAAGCGGTCTTTTTCGAGCTGACTATATTTTTGTGAGCCGCGATCTGGTGTCTAAAGATTGTTTCGTTGTTTTTGACGGAAAAAAAAGGACTTGAGTTTGCATCCGATCATTTCGGTGTGTTTTCTCATCTCAAATTTCGGCGAGCCATCTCTTGGCATTGATGGTTTGGCTGTGGCCGCTGCCGGAGAGGTCAGCCAGAGTAAAAACTTGTTGCGTTTGATTTGCGTCAATGTACTGACAGGCTTGATTGGATCAAATTTAGCACTTTATCTTTTAGATTTCGCATTCGATCGAAAGACGTTAGCCCATGCCGGTGCAGAACGCCGAAATTGCGGCGATGTTCGATCAGACCGCCGATCTGCTGGAGGTCAAGGGCGAGAACCAGTTTCGCGTTCGCGCCTACCGCCGCGCCGCACGCACCATTGAGGGGCTGCCGCAAAGTGTGCGTAGTATGCTGACGGCGGAAACCGACCTTTCCGAGCTACCAGGCATCGGTAAGGACCTGGCCGGCAAGATCGCGGACATTGTGAAAACAGGTCGCTTTGAGCTGCTCGAGACGTTGAAGAAAAAACTGCCTGGAGAGCTGGGTGAGATGGCGGCGTTGCCCGGCCTTGGACCGAAACGCATCAGATTGCTCTACGACAAACTGAAAGTACGCACGCTTGACGACCTGCGCCGAGCGATCGAATCCGGCCGCATTCACAAGGTGCGTGGCTTTGGCGCCGTAACCGAAAAGAAACTTGCAGAGGCGCTCAAAAAACCAGCAAAAGCCAGACGTTTCAAGCTAGCGACGGCGGAGGCCGAGGCCCAGGCGCTAGTCGCGTACCTTCGCGACTATGGCCGCGTGGTAGTTGCCGGCAGTTATCGCCGCCGGCGCGACACGGTGGGCGATCTTGACGTTCTCGTCACCGCTAAGCATGACGCCGCTGTCGGGGATAGATTGGTTGCCTACGAGAATGTCACCGAGGTACTCGCCCATGGAGATACGCGCACGACCGTGGTTTTGCGGTCCGGCATTCAAGTCGACGTACGCGTAGTGCCGGAGCAAAGCTATGGTGCAGCGCTTTTATATTTCACTGGCTCCAAGGCGCACAACATCGCACTCCGCGGCATTGCGAACAGGCACAACTGGAAGCTGAACGAATACGGGCTGTTTTCGGGTAAGCGGCGTATCGCCGGAGCAACCGAGGAGGAGGTCTATGAGAAACTCCGCCTCACCTACATCCCACCGGAATTGCGCGAGGACCGCGGCGAGATCGCACTCGCTCAATCCGGAGAGCTCCCGCAGCTGGTGACGGCAGAAGATATCCGGGGCGACCTGCACGTTCACTCAGACTGGACCGATGGCACCGCTCCGATCGAGGAGATGGCGGTGGCGGCGCAGGCATGCGGCTATGAATATATGGCTCTCACCGACCATAGCCGACGGGTGGCCATGTCGCACGGGCTTGATCCGGCGAAAGTCGCGCGGCAAATACGTGAAATCGATAAGCTGAATGACAAGTTTAAAAGCTTTACGATCCTCAAGGGCATCGAGGTCGATATCCTGAAAGACGGCGGCCTCGATCTACCAGACTCGACGCTGGCGAAGTTGGATGTGGTCGTGGCCTCAGTGCACTCATTCTTTGATTTGCCGCGCGAGGCACAGACCGAGCGGATGGTCCACGCGATGCAGAACCCTCATGTTTTAATTATCGGCCATCCAACTGGCCGTCTCATTGGCGAGCGCGAACCTTATGAGATCGATATGGACCGGCTGACTTCCGCAGCACGTGATCTGAATTGCTGTCTCGAAATCAATGCCGAGCCGGACCGACTGGACTTGAATGACGTCCACGCTCACATGGCAAAGAGCAAAGGCGTGAAGTTTGCGGTTTCAACCGACGCGCATGCGGTGAACGCGTTTCAGTACCTGCGTTTCGGCATCGACCAGGCAAGGCGCGCATGGCTCACACCTGATGACGTGATCAACACGCGGTCGTTGGCCGGCCTTCGTAAGCTTTTGAAACGGCAAGTCCTGCAGGCGGCTTGAGGCACAAAATGCAAATACTACGCCCATGAGCGAGCTCGCCTCGACTTTAAAAAAGGCAAGATGGGAGCATTTCCCGCATGCTGCCGATGTCGGCGTGCGCGGATTTGGCAAGACTGCGGCAGAGGCATTTGAGCAGGCGGCGCAGGCGCTGACTGCGGTTATTACCCATGCTGCAATCGAGCCAAAGCTTCGGGTAGAAGTGTCATGTACAGCACCAGACCTTGAAATTTTATTCGTCGAATGGCTTAACGCCATTATTTACGAGATGGCTGTGCGCAAGATGCTGTTCTCGCATTTCGCGGTGACGATAGATGGAACGCGGCTCAGGGGGACGCTGTGGGGCGAGCCGGTCGACATCGCGCGCCACGCACCAGCCTGTGAGCCGAAGGGCGCAACATTTACGGCGTTAAGAGTCGCCGCCGATGGGGACGGTACCTGGTCGGCGGCTTGCATCGTGGACGTGTAAGGGTACGCAGCCTTGGATCTCGCGCGACTCACCCGCGTCGATGAAACCGCCTGGCGCATTGAGCCCCATGGCGCAATGCGCGTTCCGGCGATCATCTATGCCGACGAAAATCTCATCCGCGACATGGACGAGAAGGTCTACGAACAGGCAGCCAACGTCGCGATGCTGCCTGGTATCGTGCAGGCATCATATGCGATGCCTGATGCGCATTGGGGTTATGGTTTTCCGATCGGCGGCGTTGCGGCCTTTGATGCGGATCAGGGCGGCGTGGTGTCGGCCGGTGGGGTTGGCTTCGATATTTCCTGTGGCGTGCGCACCATGCTCAGCGGACTCAAAGCGGCAGACATCCTGCCTGTTCAGAGGGCACTGGCCGACTCGCTGTTTCGTCAGATTCCGGCAGGTGTAGGCAGCACCGGCGCAATCACCCTCGATACTGTGGAGATGGATGCCATGCTATCCGGCGGTGCACGCTGGGCGATCGCGTGCGGCTGGGGCGAAGCCCGCGATCTCGAGCGGATCGAGGAGAACGGCACGATGATCGGAGCCATGCCGGAATGGGTTTCGGAACGTGCGAGGGAACGTCAGCGCCGCGAGATGGGTACGCTCGGCTCCGGCAATCATTATCTCGAGGTCCAAGCGGTTGCCGAGATTTTCGATGCCAAAGTCGCTGGAATTTACGGACTGGCTGAGCACGACGTCGTTGTGACCATTCATTGCGGCTCGCGTGGACTCGGCCATCAAATCGGATCGGATTGCGCGACATGGTGATCGCCGCGTCGACGTCAGGCATCTCGCTTCCTGACCGCGAGCTCGCGTGCGCGCCAATCAAATCTGACGTCGGGCAACACTATCTCGGCGCGATGCGAGCCGCGATCAATTGCGCACTCGCAAACCGTGAAATTCTCGGCCACTTCGCGAAGCGAGTCTTCGCGCATTTCTTCCCCGGCGAGAGTTTGAGCCTACTGTTCGATGTTTCGCACAATACCTGCAAGGTTGAGCCGCATATGGTCGGGCAAGCGCCGCCAGCTGTTTGTTCATCGCAAGGGTGCAACGCGCGCCTTCGGTCCCGGCCACGAAAGCTTGCCGGTGACTCTGCGTTCGGCCGGCCAGCCGGTACTGATCGGCGGCAGCATGGGCACTGCCTCATATATTCTGGCCGGCGAGGCCTCGGCCCAGCAGAAGGCATTCTCGTCCGCCTGCCACGGTGCGGGCCGTGCGATGTCCCGCCATGCCGCGCTCAAACAATGGAGCGGGCGCAAGATCCAGGATGATTTGCGGACGCAAGGCATTTTGATCCGAAGCCCATCGACACGTGGTATCGCTGAAGAGGCGCCCGGCGCCTACAAGGACGTCGCCGCTGTTGTTGCTGCCGCCGAGCACGCTGGGCTTGCGCGCCGCATTGCGCGTCTGCGCCCGCTGATCTGCATCAAGGGGTGAGGGGTTTCTTTAAAAGCGCCACCAAAAAGGCGGACCCGACGTGCTGTTTATCAGACCTTGGTCACACTAATCGACGCGCCGTCCAATCGGTCAACGACGCTGTCATTTACATGCTCCAATACGGCTCCGATGCTCGTTTCGCGATTCAACTGCGTCCGCTGCACCTGTTGCCATGCTTCGGCACAGGCGCTCCCAAAACTTTCTGAATCTTTGATATTGTGAACGCCAGAGTAAAGCTCAGCTCCGTTCTTGGTAATCCGCAATTGAACTTTCATCGATACCTCCGTATCGAGCGAACTTTAGCATTTGCACAATATCTAAAATAGGCTGACTTAATTTTGACGCATATCAATCTCGCGGATTGGTTCAGCGCATGAGCCTGTTGCCACTGATGGCATCGGCTGAAACGCAGCGAATATTAAGCGATCTGAATTTCTCTCGTGTTGCGGCCGCCGAGCCGTCGACGTCGATGCTACGGCAGGCATCCTCAAAGACGACTACCTCGAAGCCTTCGCGCCGCGCGTCTTCGCCAGAGTAACGGACGCAGAAATCGAAAGCGAGGCCGGCTAGAAAAACCCGGGTCAAACCACGTTCGCGCAAGTAACCCGCTAGCCCCGTCGTGGTCTTGCGATCGTTTTCATAGAATGCCGAATAGGAATCGATGTCGCGGTGATAACCCTTGCGCAGGACCAACTCAGCATGGGGAATGCTTAGGTCGTCGCGAAAAGCGGCACCGACAGTCCCCTGGACACAGTGATCCGGCCACAAGATCTGCGTGCCGTAGGCGACGTCGATCGTTTGGAAGGGTTGCTTGCCGGCATGTGAAGATGCAAATGACAAATGCCCGCCCGGATGCCAGTCCTGCGTCAGCACAACGTGGGCAAACTTTGCTGCCAGCGCGTTGATCACAGGCACGACTTCGTCACCACGCGGCACCGCCAGGCTGCCGCCCGGGCAAAAATCGTTCTGGATGTCGACAACCAGGAAAACGTCGTGCTCACCGGCCGCGAATTTTTCTGTCAAAGGGCGAGCCTTTCGCGTTGCGCCACGCGATGATCGACCTCGGCGGCAAGTTTGACTAATGTGTCCGCAACCTCAACCGGATAGGTCGTGCCCGGTTCGAGTTCGCGCAATGGCTCGGACAGGCGTTCCAGATCATTTTTGGCCTGCGCTCGGATTTCGGCCAGCGTCGGGGCAGGGCGCAGGCGGAGGCCGTCTTTCATGACGAGTTCAATCAGTTGCTCGCCCGGATGCGACTCAGTTTCGATGGAAAGAGCATCGCCAGCCAAGCGTCCGTCCGGTCCGTATTGCCGCCACACCTGCTTGCGCCCAGGCCAGGTTGCTTTTCCAGACGAGCGCTTGCGGCGTGGCAGCCCGGCGTATTCCTGGAGCTTGTAGGCGCAATCGAGTGCCGGTGCGTCAGAGGACGTAGTAAGGCTAGTGCCAATACCGAATCCATCGATCGGGGCAGCAGCACGAACGATTTCGGCGATGTAATCCTCATCGAGACCGCCGCTTGCGAAAATTGAAATGTGCGAAAGACCGCCGTCATTGAGAATGCGCCGCACGTTGCGCGCTAGGAGGATCAGATCGCCGCTGTCGAGCCGGACTGCGGAAATCTTGATGCCTGCGGCAGCAAGCTGTGGCGCCAGAGCGACAACCTTTCGCGCCGCGGCCTCGGTGTCGTAGGTGTCGATCAACAGGGTGAAATTCTCCGGCCTCGAGTGAGCGAAGCTTTCGAATGCGGCAGTTTCGGTGTCGTAGGCCTCTACGAAAGAGTGCGCCATCGTGCCGTATGTCGGGATGCCGAACATTTTTTCGGCGAGCATGGTCGCAGTTCCGGCAAAGCCCGCTATGTAGCTCGCGCGGGCCGCCATCAGGCCCGCTTCCGCGCCGTGCGCGCGGCGCAAGCCGAAATCGACCAGGAGCTTCCCGGGCGCAGCTAGCACCATGCGCGCCGCCTTTGAGGCGATCAGAGTCTGAAAATGTAAGAGATTGATCAACCGCGTTTCCAGAAGCTGTGCCTGCGGCATCGGGGCAGTAATGCGCAAGATCGGCTCGTTTGCGAAGAAAACTCGACCTTCTCGAACGGCATGAACGTCGCCAGTGAAACGAAAGTCTAACAATCGGTCGAGCAAAGACTTTTCAAACCGGCGAGTGCTGGCGAGCCACTCGATTTCCTCGCGAGAGAAGCGCATATTTTCAAGGAATTGGATCGCTTGCTCGAGTCCTGCAGCGATCAGAAAGCCGCGCCGCGCTGGCAAATTACGCACGAAAAATTCGAACACCGCGGTCTTGGTTTCGTCATGATCCAGATAGGCCTGGATCATGTTCATCTGATAGAGGTCGGTGAGCAGGGCGCTACTTGAAGGGTTCATCTTACGGATCCTTGAGCGCCCCTTGGCCGGTAGCGATCAACCGGCGCGCGGCTCTTCCTCTTCCTCGGTCGTCAAGATTGTTATGATGTGTGACGTATTGCCTTTGACCGGCTCAATTGCGCCGAAAACGTCGCTATCGCCGGAAAGCCATATCAATGCTTCTTCGACTTCGGCGATCGTTGGACGCAACGACAGAATTGCCAATAGCTTTTCAGAACCAATGTCGCCCAAGATACTCTTGATGTCAGCGTACGTTGCGACCGCGGCGCCGCCCGAATCGTGTTTTTGCATGGTGCCTCCAGATACTTTGCGGATAGATGCCTTATGACCCCGCGGTAAAAGATGTTGATTGCTTGACCAAATGTTGAGCTAAGTGCTTGATCACTTCTTCATCGGATACTTGTCGGAAATCCGAATAAAAAAGGCCGATGGCGCCGAAGTTTTCATAGTCCTCCAGACAGACCGTCTCGTCGGACTCACCTTTCAGCCTCCGTAAAGTATCGGTGGGCGCGACCGGAACGGCCAGTATCAGCTTGCTTGGCTTGCGCGCTCGTACGGCATGCAAGGCGGCACGGATAGTTGCGCCTGTAGCGATGCCGTCATCCACGACAATAACAGTGCGCGCGGCAACCTCGGGATGCGGGCGATTGCCAAGATAGGTTTTGCGCCGCCGCTCGATTTCCGCGAGCTCCCGATCGCGTATCGCGGCAAATTCGTTTTCGCTCACGCCCGCGAGGGTGATAACATCCTCGTTGCGCACGATCGACGGCATTGGGCCATCGACTACAGCTCCCATAGCGAGCTCTGGCTGGAACGGCACACCGATTTTACGAACAAGGATCAAGTCGAGCGGTGCATCGAGTGCCTCCGCGACTTTCGCTGCGACTGGGACGCCGCCGCGTGGCAAAGCCAACACCACTGGTTTTTTCTTCTTGTAGGAAGCCAGCGCCTCTGCGAGTTGACGGCCGGCGTCGGTGCGATCGATGAAAGGCATACGGGCTCCGCTAGCTATACAGCAGTGACGCGCCGAGGCGCGGTCAAATGCGCCGAGAACCAGCGTGCGGCGAGTACGATCACGGTTTCCATGGCGCCGGACTCGGCAAAAAGGTGGGTCGCGCCCGGAACGATCTCGAGCGATTTCGCTACGATCAGCCGCGCATATGCCTGTTCGTTTAGCTCAATCACGCCAGAGTCGAATCCGCCGACGATAAGCAGAGTGGGGGCTGTGACCTTTTCCAACGCCGCGCCAGCGAGGTCGGGGCGGCCGCCACGCGACACCACGGCACCAATTCGTGAACCCAGTTTTGCCGCAGCCACTAAAGCCGCGGCCGCGCCAGTGCTAGCTCCGAAGAGCCCCAAGGCCAGGCCCGCAAGTTCAGGTTGGGCATCGATCCAGTCGACGACACCAACCAACCGCTCAGAAAGGAGACTAATGTCGAAAACATTGGCGCGGTCTTGCTCCTCGTCGATGGTAAGCAGGTCGAAAAGCAGGGTTCCCATGCCTTGCGCGTTTAGTGCCTCGGCCACCGCCCTGTTGCGGGGGCTGAAACGGCTCGAGCCGCTGCCGTGTGCGAAAATCACTAGTGCGGCAGCAGATGCGGGGAGCCGGAGATGGCCGGACAGCTGAAGGCTGCCGATAGCTACCTCACGGTCGAGGTCCTGGCGCGTTTGGCGTGTGGCAACTGGCGCAGACATGGCCACGCTTTCCTTGAATCCGTGCAAATATGCCCCAAAGCGCAGCCTGTCGATTTGACCGGAATCAACTCGAACGGGCGGAAATGAATTAAATTTCAATGGCCAGCGGGAGCGGCCCGTGCACGGACTTGCGATTCAAGGCGCCGAGCGCGCGCTTGCAGCAAAAGTCGACTTTCTCAGTCGGCGAAACGCATACGACCCTATGCCGTCGGACGTCATGCGCCGGGAAACCCACATGTCGTGGGTATTCCTCGCCGGCGACCGGGTCTACAAGCTTAAGAAACCGGTCCACTTTCCCTATCTCGACTTTTCCACACTGGAAAGGCGTGAGGCCGCCTGCCGTGCTGAGTTGCGGCTTAACCGGCGGCTGGCACCGGACATCTATCTTAAAGTAGTGCCACTGACCGAGATCGACGGTCGGCTGTGGATCGGCGGGGGTGGCACGCCAGTCGACTGGTTAGTAATGATGAAGAGGCTCGATGAGCGCTTCATGCTCGATCTCATGATCGAAGACCGACGTCTCGAGTATATGCAACTCGACCGGTTGGTCGAGACGCTGGCCGCTTTCTATCGTGTAGCGACGCCGGTATTTCTCTCACCTGCGATCCATCTTGCCGGTTGGATGCAAAGTCTTGCCTATAATAAACGCGTTCTGCTCGATCCGCGATTTCAAATTCCCGCAGGCCTGGTGCAGCGTGTTGACCTGGCGCAGCGTCGATTTCTACGGCGGCGGAGGCAACTGATCACCGCACGTCTGCGCCATCGCCACATCGTGGATGGACATGGTGATCTGCGCCCCGAACATATTTGGCTCGACGATAAGATCAGGGTCATCGACTGCCTCGAATTCAATTCCCGGCTTCGTATCGTTGACCCATTCGATGAGGTCGCCTTTCTAAGCCTGGAATGTGAGCGGCTCGGAGCAAGCTGGGCGGGCAGTTATATCCAGCGACGGATGAAGCATCTGCTGCGCGACGGGCCGGCCGATGAGCTTTTCACGTTCTATCGCTGTCACCGCGCCACCTTACGCGCTCGACTCGCCATCGCGCATCTTCTGGAAGATCATCCACGCACGCCAGAAAAATGGCCGCGGCTTTGTACTACTTATCTCAAATTGGCCGCTGGGAGCGCCCGGAAGCTTGAAGCTTACCTTAGAACACCATGAGATCGGTCAAGCTGCGTTCTTCATGCAGGCGGTCAATCGTTTCGGCGAGCAAAGGTGCCGCTGGCAAAATAACGAGCTTTCTATTCTGCTCGGGGTGATCGAGCCGAAAAGGCGATACTGCGTCGGCTATGATAATCTGATCGAGAGCCGGGTCGGCGAGAACTTCTGCTGAACCTGGCATGAATAGCCCATGGGTAACGAGAGCGATCACGCGCTTTGCCCCGGCAGTGCGCGCCGAACGGGCCGTGCGCAACAACGTGCCGCCGGTACTGATCAAATCGTCAATGATCAGCGCGGTGGCGTCCGCCACATCGCCTGCGAACAGTGCTCCGGAAACGACACCGGCGCTGCGATGCTTTTCTGCGAGACCTTTACCGACCGGGCGACCTAGCGCGGCTTCCAGCGCTTCCCGTAATAATTCCGCTCGCTTCATGCCGCCCGCATCCGGGGATATCACCGCCAGCTTGGTTTCCGCCAAATGCTTCTTGGCATAGGCTACAAACAACGGCGTGCCGGTGAGCGCAACGGTACGGCAGCGGAATGCATTTTCGAACGCGGTAGGGTTGTGTACTTCCAACGTGACGACGCAATCAGTGCCGACGCTCTCGAACATGCCAGCGATGTAGCGGGTGGTGACCGGGTCATTCGGTTTGGTGCGGCGGTCTTTCCGTGCGTAGCAAAGATAGGGAGTTATGGCAGTAACGCGGGAAGCGCCGGCATCCTTAAGCGCGCCAATGAAGAATAAGAGTCTGCACAGCTTGTCGTTGGCGCTCTGGTTCGGTCCACCGTGGAGACTTTGCACGACATAGACGTCGGCACCGCTTACGGAATCGAGAGGTCGAGCCTTGTGCTCGCCATCTTCGAACTCGCGCTCCTCGTGCGCCGCGAGCGGTTGTCGCAAGGTCGCAGCAATCGCGGCACCCATTTCGGCGCTCGCGGCCATCGAGAATAACATCAGCGGAGCTGGTTTCATCGATATGCCTTGGGTGAATTATACTGACTTTCTTCGAGCTAAATGTGTTTGATCGAGGTCAATCCATTGGGTAGGACGGCGCGGTTGAGTCTTAGAATTAGTTTTGCGTTAGCTCCCCGAGCACCCCGGGGCATTCGTTCTCGCATTAGTTAGTTGAGGTCACGAGTGAATCGAGCGTTTCGGGGTGGCTTAAAAGGTCGCGTACCGTGGCGAGGAAACGGCCTACTTGCTGGGCGTCTACGAGACGGTGATCGGCTCGGAAGAACAAAGGCATGATATTGATCGATACAAATTGGTCCAAACGAGCGATCACTTTGCTTTCTACCGGTCCTAGAGTCAGATTGAATGAGTCGGTGGGGTCGGGAAATCGCGTTGGTTTGTAGCTGCGCATCGGTGGTGCCCCCGGAAATGACAGGTCATTCACCGTCACGCAGCTTGCTCGTGTTGCATCGAGTCGCCCCACCGTAGGCAGACGAACATGGCGGTCGAGAAAGCCGTACAATCGCAACGTCTGGCGGAACCAGAAGCCAGGGAGCCGACGCAATCTCGCCAGGTCACGATCACGGTCTCCCTCGCCGCGCCCTGCCTCCAGTAATCGCTGCCAGATTTCGTGACCAATCTGCTCGAGGCTTTTTAGGTTTGCACCTCGAATCATCAGCACATCCATGTCGCCATTTCTGCGGTGGAAAAATACCATACGAATATTCACGTCCCGAAAGGCGTAGAGCCGACGTCCAACATATCGGACGTTCATCTCCGGGAATTGTTCCAGAGCCAATGCTGTCGCGCGTATCAGCGCGTGTGCGGTGGTGATCACCACCCGTGCTTTGCGATTTTTTTCACGCAGGAAAGCCAGTAGAGCGTCGGCGTCAATGTCTGTTCCCCAGACCATTATTGGATCGACTTGGCTTGCGGCCGCAGCGTGGAGATAGAAACGATTATAGAGCGGGATCTGGCGGTCCGGGATTGCGCGCCTAACCAGGGGCCACTTCATGGTCGTCGCCTTTTGGGCTCCAGAGTTAGCATAAACCGAATTGCGGTCAGTGGGGTTGACGTCGCGGCACTGCCGCCTGGCCTAGCACAAAGTTGACGATATCCATGATGGTGCGGAAGTTCGCAGGATTAACTTGGTCGCTGTCGAATCGGAACCCGTAGTGTTCTTCTATGTGAAATATCAAGTCCATCAAGAGCAAGGAATCCAGCAGACCGCTTTCCAGCAGGTCCGTTTGTAAAGTGATGTTCGCGTGGCGCGAGCCTCGCGACTGCACGAATTGCACCAGGTCCGCTTGCAGTTGGTTTCGATCAGCCATCATCGGGATTGGGTTAGAGAATCGTCTGCATGAGCAGTCGAGGCGGCGGGTCTCGGGGTCCGTGAGATGAGGAGAGCTAGCGCGGCGCGATCTATCTTGTGGCCTGAAGTGAGCGGGAAACGATCAACCACTTCATAATGGAGGGGTAATTTATAGGGAGGGAGTTCTCGCTGGCAGGTCTCGCGAATCTTTGCGACATCGATTGGTCGATGATCACGCGGTGCGAGGAATAGGATGAATCGCATATCGTCTCCTCGGGGCACCGGAATAGCAACCGCACACGTTTGGGGAAAGCCTGCTTCCACTAGCCCCTCAATCTCCGCCGGATGGACACGATGCCCTTGGACTTTGACCAGCAGGTTGGCGCGTCCGTGTAGATAGAAATATCCCTCCTCGTCACGATGAGCCAGGTCACCGGTTCGCAGCCATCCGTCGCCAGCCAACACGTCGGCTGTAGCTGCCGGATCCTGCCAGTAGCCAAGCATTACGTTCTCGCCTCGGGCACAGAGCATGCCGACGGTGCCCGGCGGCAATTCGCGAATTGCTTCGTCCATGACAGCAAGTTCAACGCCCCATATCGGTTTGCCAATCGACCCGCGGCGAATAGGGAGTTGCTGGGGAGACAACGATGTCAAGCGGGCAGTCGCCTCTGACTGTCCATACATGACGTGGAATAACGCCGGCGCAATGCGATCCGCGATTTTCACCGCCACGTCGTGACGCAATTCACCACCGGCGACCGTCATGTACTGTAGCGCCGGAAGAGGCTGATCTCCGAGCCCCCCGTATTTCAGCAACATTCCATACATTTCGGGAACCGCAGAGAAACTTGTGGCTTTCAATTCACGCAGCGCTTCAACAATCAAGGAGGGGAACGTGAGGGCTCGGTCGAGGAGAAGTGTTGCACCCGACAGAATGTGAGTTTGCAGAACAGAGTTGCCGAATGCGTGACAGAACGGAAGCACGACCAGCGCCCGATCATCCGCGCAAATGGGCAGCTCACGCAGGATTGAGTCGGCATTGGCCAATAGGTTGCGGTGGCTAAGCATGACCCCTTTGGGCATGCCCATGGAACCCGACGTAAAGAGCAGCATTGCCAAATCACGGTCTTGCCGGCGCGGAAATGAGATTTTCTCGCTGCTGCTTTCGGACAACCGCAATGTTGCGATCGGCGAATGACTTTCCTGCGAACTGAAATCCTCGGGTCGGCTGATCAATACGTCAGGCTGGCACAACTCGAGGACCTTGCGCCAGCGCTGTGCTTCCAACGAGACGGGGAGGGGCACGACTACACAGTCGGCGAGAAGTGTACCGTAAAACGCAGCCAGATATTCCGGTGAATTTGAAAGTTGCAGAGCGACGCGGGCCCCAGCTACGTGGCCGGGCCGGGCGCACAAGTATCGAAAAACGCAAAATGCCGCATTGAGTAGCCAGTCGTAGGAGAAAATACCCTGTTTTGTCGCCACTGCCGGATGAGCCGCACGGGTATGGGCGATTTTGAAAAAAGCGGTCCCCAAATTGGTCGCGGTCGATGGACTGGGCGCCCGGTACCCTGCAGTATCACGACCGGTGCTCTCAGTCAGTGTTGCAGCAGGCGTGCCGACTTGTAACAGAAGAATATCCATGGACATCCTACGGCCCACCGCTGTTCGCGAGTATGAATCTCCAAGCCCCGCCTATTTGCATTGCAGGGTAGACACTTAAGTGTAGGCGGGCACCTCGCGCTAGATCAAACCAGAAATGGCGAGCCCTCAACGGGAACCTAGGGCTTTGAGCGCGAAATCACTAGTAATTTCCGGTGTGAGAATGATGCCTCAATAAATCCCTGGAATGAGCCGATATGTACGCGCCATGTAAGCACGATAATCATCACCGAAAGTTTCCAGCATCATCCGTTCCTCGTACCCAACGCGCGTAAAGAATAATGTGCCGAAGCCCACAAGGCCCGAGAATCCTGCGATCCAGTTTGGCAGCAGCAGCGCCTGTGAGATCGCCCACAGCCAAAATGCAGCATACATCGGGTGACGCAACCTTTCGTAGATTCCGTGGGTGACCAAGGTGTGCTGATCACGGATCTCGAGTGTGATTGACCAAGCACGGCCTAGGTCGCGATGCGTGCGGTGGAGCAGAGCCATCCCGGCGGCAAGCACGAACGTGCCAGTCCAGGCTTGGATCGGATGAAATGCATAGTCAGCAAATTTGAACAGCCCTGTAAGCACATAGATCAGAGGAATCAAGAACAGACCACTGTAGGAGATCGCAATCAACGTCTGTTCGCGCATGCGATCCCGGCGGTTCGCGACCGGCGTCTTGCTAGAGCGACGCTGATGAGGGTAGCGAATAATGTAGTACGCCACGCATCCGAAGGCCCAGATAAGGTTGGCGATAAAGGGCGTCATCAACGATCTCAGGTCGCGTCTGATTTAGCCATTGGTATCATGAATAGCAGTTGATGACAGTTTTGATCAGGTCCCCGGGTTGGCTAGGCTACGGCATAAAATACCGGCCAGATCATGCGACCTGGAATTAATTGGCCTAACGGAATGATTTGATTTGGTATGCGACGACCTGCGCCTCGTTGGGCTGAAGCACAAAAAATTCCCCCATCTTAACTGTTGGCTCAAGAACAATGTTGACGATGTTGAGATCGTGGGTAATCCGGCCGCACATCTGATCAACCGGCAGACTAACGGTCACCCTTGAAACGACGACCTCCGCGGAGGCCTCAAGGCAGCGAGCCGCATGGTGCGAGAGCGGTGCCAGATGGGCGAGGACGACGACGGTCAGTCGGAGGGCACGCTCGCGGTATCAGGCAAGGCTGCGTAGGTATTCTCACCGCCAACAGCAAAGCAAAGCACCGGAAAACTAATTATTCTCGAAGGTGCACCTTATTGCTCTAAATCAATGCGCTTAATTTTGCTGAAGAAAACATGTCAGGCCATCATGAGCGATATTTTCATCAGCTATGCCAGCGAAGACCGGCCCCGGGCGCAAATGCTCGCGGAAGCGCTTGAGCGCTACGGATGGTCGACCTTTTGGGATAGGACGATCCCAATTGGTAAGACATGGCGCGAGACGATTGGAAAGGAGCTTAATGACGCGCGCTGCGTCATCGTCCTCTGGTCCAAAACTTCAATCCAGTCTGGATGGGTGCAGGAAGAAGCCGATGATGCTACACGGCGAGGTGTCCTCGTTCCTATTCTGATCGAAAATGTCCAACCCCCTATCGGTTTTCGGAGTATTCAGGCGGCGCACCTCGAGAATTGGGACGGGACGGAACCAACACAGGGGTTCCGTAGGTTGATTGCCGATATCGCGGCGCTCATCGGGCCGCCTCCTAAAGAAGTCGGGAAAGAGGGCAGGCTGCCCGAGGCAGAGGTCGAGCGTAAAGCTGAGGAGGAGCGCAAGCGGGCTGAGAAGAAAGTGGGGCGTGTGCCCAGTGAACAGCCCAAGACGGCCGCGATAAGCAGTGGTGTGCCATGGCGGATAATTGCTGGCAGTGCGATTATTTTGCCCGTGATTGCGGTTGTGGCTGTGGCTGTGTGGCAACCTCGCCCGCCGGTCACGCCGCAACCTGCGCCGCCAGTCACGTCGCAGCCTGCGCCCCCGGTCAGGTCGGCGCTCGAGCCGTACGAGACGGCCGCCGCCAAGGGCGACGCGAGCGCCATGTTCAATCTCGGTCTGCTTTACGAGAACGGTCAGGGCGTGGCGCAGGACTACGCCAAGGCGCGCGAGTGGTACGAGAAGGCCGCTGCCAATGACAACGCGAGCGCCATGTTCAATCTCGGCCTGCTTTATGCCCGCGGTGACGGCGTCGCGCAGGACTACGCCAAGGCACACGAGTGGTACGAGAAGGCCGCCGCCAAGGGCGACGCGGAAGCCATGTTCAACCTCGGCCTGCTTTATGCCCGCGGTAGCGGCGTGGCGCGGGACTACGCCAAGGCGCGCGAGTGGTACGAGAAGGCCGCCGCCGAGGGCGACGCGACCGCCATGCTCAATCTCGGCGTGCTTTACCACAACGGTCGCGGCGTGGCGCAGGATTACGCCAAGGCGCGCGAGTGGTGGGAGAAGGCCGCCACCAAGGGCGCGGTGCGCGCCATGAGCAACCTCGGCCTGCTTTACGAGAACGGTCAGGGCGTGGCGCAGGACTACGCCAAGGCGCGCGAGTGGTACGAGAAGGCCGCCGCCAAGGGCGACGCAAGGGGCAAGGAACGCCTAAAGCAATTGCCGATCCGTTAGCATCCGCCGTGGCCGAAATTAAAACCCGCTGACAGCGCAGGTAAGCCAGAAAGCAGTCAAGTGACTGAAATTACAGAAAAAGTGCAGAAAACGCCATCCCGCCGTTTCTGTGTCGCTCCGATGATGGATGGCGTGAGCTGACGGCGAAACGCGTTACATTTCAAACTAGTTAGCCAACCTCGATTGCGCTCATGTTGTACTGGGCGTCGTACCGTCATATTGCTGTCTTGCCGCCCTGATGTCCGCTTAGTGCAATGAGAGGTCATCCGCACGCCTCACGCCAAAATATCGCCGACCAAGCTTTCCGACTCAGTGCGCATTTCCTATTCACCGCGCTGACCCGCACGCCAGCCCATTTCCCAGAATTCAATTTCGAGCCGCGTGGCTTCCTTGAAGATCGCAATCAGCTCGGCCTCGCGGGCGGGCGTGGAATAGGAACCGGCAAGGCGCTCCAAGTGCACCTGCGCTTTCGAGTATGGCTGAAAGGCCGGCAGCAGCTTCGCGCATGTCGGCGAGTTTTGGTGCCTTGTAGACGGCGAGTGCGTAGGCGCGAGCAAACTCGATGAGGAACAGGTAGTCCTGAACGAGGTAGTGAC
>JBARNC010000071.1:0-6314 GCA_049802775.1 Pseudolabrys sp.
ATCTACCGTTGTCTCACCTCGATATTGCTGATCATCTTGGACTTACAATCGAGACTGTTAGTCGGGCCATCACTGCACTGGCAAGATCAGGATCAATTGCGCGGGTGAACCGTCAAACGTTGGTTCTGCGAGATCGAATGTCACTCATACGCATAATGAATGAGTAGGCCCCCCGCTCACGCTGCTCGCCCGCAGCGACGAGGTAATCGAATGAAGCGCGAAATGTCTGGCCCAAGCCGTTTTCACCCAGGATCACGGCCGTTGAGATATGCAGCGCGGGGCAACATCGTGAAAACACTCATCATCAAACGTTCCGTTGTGCTCAACGGACATAAGACAAGTGTGTCCCTTGAAAACGAATTCTGGGATGGATTGCAAGAGATTGCACGCCGCGAAAATTTGAAGACCTCGGCGCTGGCAAAGAGGATTGCGGACAGCCGCGAGAGTGACAATCTCTCGTCTGCAATCCGCGTGTTCGTTTTCAATCATTTCCGAACGCGTTGTTAGGAAGTCCGCTGGCGAGTCAGAATAAGGTGGGGGAGGGCCAGGGGTACGCATCGGACCCAGTTTGAATGTTGCCCCGGCATTGTGCATATATCACTCGACTGGCTCTTTGAAGCGCGCGCACCATTTCGGTCTGAATTGCTTTTTCACTTTAGGCGAGCAGTTAATTTTGCAGCTCTCGGTCACGCAATTCAATAGGCCATCGCTGCTTGCAGTCGTGTTAGGCGCTGCCGCGGCCTTGGCTGCCGGAGAAGATGGCGGAACGCTCGAGGGTGTAGAGGCAAAAGGAGGAGCACTCTCCTGCGGCGCGGACCTCGGCTCTTCTTGATGGAACAAATCGCCTGATGCGCATCCCGCGAGCGCCAAAACAAGCAAGATGACCGCCGATCTCATAATTTTCTAATTTGCAGATCCGGTTGTGGGGCTTTCAACGGTCGCCTTAAATTTCAATTCGCCGCCACAATGCGGACAAGGCTCATCACTGAATTCGGTAGGCTGCACCGCGTCCTCCTAGGCTGGATGGAGTACGCAGTCGCGACCAAATAGTTCAAATGAAAAATGCGGTTTGCACCGGGTTGTCAGCGAGACACAAAATTTTGGCGGCCTATAACAAATCGGGCAGCCATAGTCATACCGCCGCAATTTGAACGACGGCCAACTCGCTTGGGCTTGCCGTGCATGCTCGCGCGCACCTGGCGATGTCCGCTATTGGCGCAAAGCGGACATTGACCACCCAACCGGAACGAACGTCTCAAGCCAGCTTACCCGCCCAAATACGGGCGGCTTATCATTCGCGTTCCAAAAGTCCGGACACTCTCAATCCGGACGTGGCAGGGAGGTTGCCATGCTGACACGACGACGATTTGCGGGCTTTGCGTCCTGCGCAATCTGCGGGCTTACGGGGTTCATTGCGACTGACGCGTCGGCGCAGGGCGCGCCGCCCGCAGGATCGCCTAGCTTCAGGCGGAAGATTCTGTCACAGACGGACGGTCCAGTTCCGGGCTATGTGACGATAATCGTGGAAGCGGAAGTGGATCCGGGAGTGACGGTTCCGCGACACACTCATCCGGGAATCGAATCTGCCTATGTTGTGGAAGGCAGCTTGGAGCTCCCCATAGAAGGCCAACCGACCCGCATATATAAGCCGGGCGATAGTTATCAGGTGCCGACCGGGACACCCCATGCGGGCGGTAAGCCTAGCGATGAGAAGACAAGGTTCACGGCCACATATGTCGTGGAGAAGGGCAAGCCGCTCGCGTCTCCGGCCTGATCAGATCAAGGTTTCCAATAAACTCCTTCTGCAAAACAATCACCAACGAGGCCGCCTTAGTTGGCGGCCTTTTGCATTTCGGACCAAAGGTGCGATGTCGCGTATTGGCACAAAGCGGATAATCCGACCGCGGCACTGTGCATACCCATCCCCTAGTCATCTTGGAAAGTCGGCTTAAAATAAAGTTGATGTAAGCAGTGCGTCCCATAGGATGTACTTAGAATGGAAAACTTTCTCGCGCCGTACAGGCAGCAATTACTCGGCATTTTTCGTATCATGGCCGGCCTGCTTGTTCTTCAATACGGCACCGCAAAAATAATCAAATTTCCGGCAGTTCAGATGTTTGCGAACGTGGCCGTCGGGCAGTGGCCGACTTGGTATGCGGGCGCGATCGAACTGATCTTTGGCACATTGCTCGTCATCGGTCTGTTCTCTCGGATTTCGGCGTTCATCCTCTCCGGTTTAATGGCGTTCGCCTATTTTATCGACCACGCGCCGCGGGGCATGTTTTCGCCGCTCGCGAATAACGGCACACTGGCGATCCTGTTTTGCTTTACGTTCCTCTATCTCGCGGCCGCCGGGCCGGGCTCGTGGAGCGCCGACGCTGCCGTACGCGGCAAGCAGTAGCCGCCAAGCGAGAGCGTTGCGCTATTTTTGTGTGTGGAATTACCGTTGTGCGAAGACGCGAATGTCCGCTATTGGCACTTAGCGGACAATCCGACCGCACCCGCCTTTGTCCGCTATCGGAGTAACAACGGACATTGGTCGGCGCTGGCGCTAAATGGCTAGGTCTCGAATGATCCCAAGCGGAAGTTCAGACCCTGGCTACCGCGATCTCCAGTGGAAAGTCGTCAACGACCTCGTGTCCGCTGTTCGTGACGATTAACGTGTGGCCGAGGAAGATGCCGAAAAGACCGTCTGGAGTGATCGGATTTGGCTCCGCCATGATCACCATGCCGGGCCGCAATACTTCCTCGAATTTTTCGGCGGAGACGTGCTCGGCGACGATGTGCGGCTTGTCGGTGACCAAATCGATGCCGTGGCACTGGGTCGGCCGCGACTGATAGCCCTTATCCCGGAAGAATTTGCTCGCGGTGCGCATAGCTTCCACCGGCTTTCCGGGCGCGATCTCGGCAATGATACGCCGATAACCGGGAAGCGTGATTTCATTCCAGAAGTTTTTCACCATTTCAGTGGGTTCGCCCACGCAGATGGGTGAACCGATTTGCGCGGTATAGCCGCGATAGCCGGCAGCCAGCTCCATATTGATGATGTCGCCCTTTTGCAGCACGCGGCTGGAGGGGCGCGGGTTGCCGAAAATCATCGCCGGGTTCGCCATCGACGTCGAGCCGATGATCAGAAAATCGATATCGCCGCCGCCTTCGAGGATAGCTGCGCCCGCCGCTGCGCGCAGCTCGTACTCTTTCACGCCGGAACAGGCCCGCGCGACCATCGCGTCCATGGCATTGCGGCACAACGTCCCCGCCTTGCGAACGCAATCGAGCTCCTCAGTGCTGTGGATGGAAAGCAACTCGTGCAAAAAACCTTGGGTAAATACTAGCTTCGCGTCCGGCAAATTTTCGCGCAGGACGTTGTATTGGTTCACTGGCAGATAGTCCAAGTGTCGCGGATCGATCTCCATGAGGCCGATGGAGCCGCGCTCGAGTTTAAGTTCGCGGATGCGCTCGACCATGATGTCGGCATAGTGGCCGTTGCGGCTATGACGCACATCCTTGACCGCGACCTCGACCTGCCGTCGCACGGCTTCTGCGTGCGTACCGCCCATGGAATAGATCAACGTCGGCTCGTCTTCGAGCGGGACGAGCACATAACTCGAAAGCGCGTGCCATTCCCAATGGCCGGTCAGCCACAGCATCCCGCCGCCAAAGCTCCAATGACTCGGGCCGCCGGGGACGATCAATACGTCGAGTTTGTGATCCCGCATTTTCTGCCGCAATGCACGATAGCGACGGTCGTATTCGGCCTTAGAGAACTGCTCCCACACCGCATCGCAGTAATAGGGCGTGTCGCGCATGTTGGCGAATGGCAGCGACTGGTCGAGTTTGGTGCGCACGACATCCCAAGACTGGGGGCCGATACGAGGCGGTCTGATATTCATTGTGAGTGTTCCCCAACGTTGTAAACACTGTGCTCTGCGAAAGGAGCAAAATGAATTTGGCAGCCTCGCGCGAGCCGCAGCTTAATCGAGTGGCTTAACATCGGCTTTCTTCGCGAGGTCCACCGTCGCGTTTAGATCGTCTCTGAAAAACTTGCCGAATTCTTCGACGCTCATCTGCGCTGGTTCGACTCCCAGCTTGGCCAATTTTTCGCGGAGGGCGGAATCCTTCAGAGCGGTTTCGGTCACGTCGTGCAGCTTGTTTACGATGTCGCGCGGTGTTTTCGCCGGCGCCGATATTCCGTTCCAGAAACGGAAGACGGCGTCCGGATAACCGAGTTCGGCGACCGAAGGCACGTTCGGCAAAAGCGCGGCGCGTTTCGGTGAACTGACCGCCAGCAAGACGAGCTTGTCGCTTCCCAGCGCCGATGCGGCCGCCGCCAAGGGAATGAAGTAGAAGTCGATATTCCCGCCCATCACTTGCATAAGGCCACCTTCCCGGAACGGTACGTGGCGGACGTCGATGTTGGAGGCAAGACGGAATCTCTCGGCGGCCATGTGGGAGGAGGAGCCAATTCCCGCTGACGCAAAAGTCAAGGTGCCCGGCTTCGCCTTGGCGGCAGCCACGAGGTCAGCCACCGTCCTGAACCCACTCTTGGCTGAAGCGACGAGCAAATTAGGCGACGTGCCGATCAAAACCACCGGGACGAAATCGCGGACGGGATCGTAGGGCAGCGTCTTGTGCAGTACGCTCTCGGTTGCCATCGAAGACGAGCTGGTCACTAACGTATAGCCATCCGGGTCAGACTTGGCGACAGATCCGAAGCCGATGCTTCCACCGGCACCTGGCCGCATCTCAATGACCACCGGTTGTCCGATAACCTGTGAGACCCGGTCCATCACAACGCGAGTGACAGTGTCCGATGCACTTCCGGCCGGATACGGGCTGATCACCCGAATTGCTCTGGTTGGATATTGCTGCGCATTCGCCGACGCAGTTACAGCGAGAAAGATTACCGGCACAGCTGCGCGATACAGGTTGCTAAACGATATCAACGGTAGCTCCCGAAAAGACTGACGATTTTCTCTTGGTAATCTCTGCCGGCTCGTCATGCAATCCCTACAATCTATTCATCGCGCGACATGACGGTCGCTGGTGGTCTCCTGAGCTATGGAGCCAGCCTTCCTGATTTGTACCGCCAGGTTGGCGTATACACCGGCAAGATTCTCCAGGGCGCTAAGCCCGCCGACATGCCGATTTTGCAGCCGATTAAGTTCGAATTAGTGATCAACCTCAACACCGCCAGAGCACTTGGCCTCGCTATTCCGTCGGGTGCGATGGCTATTATAGACGAGGTGATCGAATGAGTCGTTCGATGTCCGCTATTGGCAGCTACGCCTAAAAAACCGAGCACTACGAATGTGACGACGGACGCGCAAAAGGTTGTCAAGATTATCAGCGGCGACAAGGCTAGGACTCAGACCTATCGCGATATCGGTAAGCTTGGTGACCAGATCGAGGAGGCCGAGCAGAAAAAAGATATCAATAAAATTGACGAGCTGAATAAGAAAATAGACGAACTGGCGACGAAACTGGGTCCCGAGTATGCCGCGTTAATGAGCAGGCTTCAGGACATCGACCCCAATTCAAAAGAGGCCCTAGAGATCGGTTCGGGGCTCGAGGTACTCGACAAGTTGTGTACGAAGTAACAGCCGGCGTGCCCTGTCAAATATGTCCGCTTATGACCTAAAGCGGACATGCTAGCGAAGTACCGACTACGGCCGGGATCGTCATCCATCACTGCGCGCGAAATTTACGAACCGACACTCAGAGCAATATCGCGGGTGTGGCCTAGACGGAAGTGGGTCCCGGCTCGCGCTGAGGCGGCACCCGGTCGGGTCGCGACGGGAGGTCCGGGCACAGAACGAGCCTGCCCTCGAGACCGCCCACCTCGAGACGGCGGTGTGCCTCGGCTACTTCATCGAAGGAGATCCGCTCGGCAACGCGCGGCCGGATGGCATGAGTTGCCAACAGGCCGAAGAGCCGCTCCAGGTCCTCCCGGAACCACGCGGGATGTCGCGCCCGCATCACGTTGATCGAGTAGACGCGGACGCGTTTGCCGCCAGGCAACCAACTCAGCAACCGCCTCAATAGATACACGCGCGCAATCAACATCAAGACGGTGAGCTGGCGACGCTGCGCCGGCACGCCAGCCGTGTAGCCGTAGGCGCAGAGCAGGCCGCCGCGCTTGAGCGCCGCGAACGAGCGGCGATAGCCGTCCTCGCCGATACCGTCGAAGACGACGTCGAACCCGCCCGGCAGGATGCGCGTGAAGTCTTCGCGTTGATAGTCGATCGGCGTGGCGCCGAGCTCGCGGATCAGCGCCGCGTGCGCACCGCGCGCGGTGCCCCACAGCTCGACGC
>JBARNC010000072.1:0-2618 GCA_049802775.1 Pseudolabrys sp.
TTGCATCACTTGACCCCACCGTACCCATTAACTTGATACCTATTATTCCAGATGCCTTGTCAACCGTAACGATTTCGCCCTTCAGGGCCTCCTGCGCGTAGGCGGCGCTCGCAAGACTGAGCGCAACCGCTACCAACGCCGTGGTGCGAGTGATTCTCATCGCACGTCTCCCCATCGATTTTATGTGAAGGCAACTGCACTATTATGAGAGTGTTGCGGGCGCTTTTTTGGGGTCTTTTTTGAGTCAAAAGCAGACATTGCGGGACATCCGCTCATTCGCGTTCGGTTCATGTGGGCAACGTGACTAGACGGCACCTAAACGATTTGATGTATAATGACTTTGCCGCATGGTTTGCGAAAGAAGCGGTGAAAGCAAACGTGGCCCAAACGTGGTTGGCGACACCGCCGACTGAGGCGGTCTTTACCGTTCAATCACATAACTTCGTGGCAATCCGCAACGCTCGCATTCAAAGACATGCCGTTCCTTGTGCCAGTCTTTCTGGTCAGGTTCGACCAACTTGATAGTCGTCAATGCCCCGCACTGTGGGCACACCGCGATGCTCGCAGTTAGCGACGGCGTCGGGGTCAATATATTCGTTCCATTTCTCATGCCACTCAGCTTGCGCCCGCCGAGTGATGAGAGTGTGACCCTGCCGAGGCATTGATAAGGTCAAAAATAGCTTTCGCTGCGCGGTGTCCAATGTCCGCTTTCGGACGATGATGGAATTGTGTGCTAGTCCCTCTGGTATTATTCGACCACATACCTGCGTATATGGTCCCCAATCTCTTTCGATATGTGAATTTCACTAACGTACAGTAGAGCAATTGCACTTAGACATTTCCAATCCAGCCGATGCTGGCGCGCAAGAAAACGTTGGAAGAACTCAAAGGCGAGGCGATCGCCGAACTTGAGCGTCGTGGTTATGACGTTCGCGGCAAGACACCAGCGCAAATCAGACAGATGCTTAAAGCACGTCCCAGAAGGCGAAAAGCAGAGTCCTGTGATTCAGGAACTGACTCTCGCGCTTGCGATTGCTAGGGCTTACCTCCCAATCTACGGACATTGCGCGGGCTTGGCTCATGCATTGCCTAGAGGTCTGTCTCGTCGTTGTCTGGCTTGAAGCCGCGAAATGCCCATCCCGCCACTAATCCGAATAGCAAAAGGGCAATAGGTGGGCCAATCAACAGCACCGGTATCGCAAGGAAGCCACCAAAACTTTGGAATCCGCCCTTTATCCCTTCAAGGACCAAATAAACGATCCACCCCAGAATCCATGCGACGGACAACAGCAGCCAGACGCGGAATAATCCGCGCCGCCAATTCACCTGCGTGCCTTTATTTACTTGCTCATCGGATGCTCGTCGAGGAATTCCAAAGTGGGGCATAGCGACTGTACCTAAGCATCATTATTCCACTGGATCGAGCGCAACGTTAACGGCATGCCGCCCTCTCTTTGGCGCACGGTCACCAACACACGCCGCCGGGGCCTGTCCAGCCCGCCATGCCCCGGAAAGGATGCCGACCGCGCCTAAGATTCGGCTTCGGGATCGACCACCTCTAGAGCGTGACGCTGTAAGGCCTTCAATTCCGCCTCCGCCTCGATTACCTCAGCCTCAGTAAGCACTATTGGAAGCTGAAACAAATTCGGTGGCACCCAGCCCGGTGGCCGCCGTTGGCTCGTATTTGCGTCCAGAATAGATTTTGGTTTCAGGGGTCTTGGACAGTGATAGGCTTCATGACGTAGCGACAGGAACATTGCATTTCGTGCCTATGGGCCTCAGACGAGCAGTGAGTTTGGCAGCCATCTATGCGGTCGCCTTGCACACTATTCTGCTTGGCATCGTACCGGTGGCTGCCAGCGCGTCAGTCGCGGGTGATCCGTTCTCTATCATCTGTCATAGTGACGCCCAGGCAGGAGGGGCCGCTGAACAGGCCCCAGACAGGCCCGGTATAATCCCCGGCCACGCTTGCGACCATTGCATTCTCTGCAGCGTGTCGGCGCCGCCAGTACTTGATTCCGCATTCTCAGGTCAGCTCGCGCCTACGCGCCTGCTACAGGTACTACAGCCAATATCGACTGCGGCGCGCAGCCACTTCGCAATCACGCAGCATCTCGCCCGAGGTCCTCCGTATCTCGCCTGACATGAGGTCGCCGACCGGCGCCTAGATCGATCCATGTCTTAAGCGAATTTGGAGTGATCCATGTCTAACCGCATTCTATGCGTGGTCCTTTGTGGGGCTGCCGCCGCGCTCGCAACCGTTTCCAAAGCATGGGCCCACGAGATTGTCGGCAACCGCTTCTTTCCGGCAACGCTCACCATTGACGATCCAGGTGTCAACGACGAGCTGGCGCTCCCAACGGTTTCAATGTTCAAGACCGGCGACGATCCATCGGTGAAGCAGCGCGACGTATCGGCGGAGTTCGCAAAACGCGTCACCGAAGATTTCGCAGTGTCGTTGACGCCTACCTGGACGAAGATATACGCCCCGGGCGGACCGAACATGACCGGCGCCAATGGCTTCCAAAATCTGGAAACATTGTTCAAGTATCGTGTGTATAAAAATCCCGAACACGAGTTTGTTTTGTCGGCCGGGCTTAGCATTGAATGGGGTGGCA
>JBARNC010000073.1:0-2516 GCA_049802775.1 Pseudolabrys sp.
AGGGGGATCGCTGAAAGCGCTTGGGCGAGCGTTTAATAGGCCGTCATCTTCCGTCTATTGCCAAATAGCTCCGCATGCGCAGAGATTTAACGCTTGTGTTGCGTCGACCGGTTGAGCCGGCTGCACAAAGCGGACATGCCGAGTTGCACCGCACATGTCCGCTTTCGGGGGTAAAGCGGACATGACTTATTGCGGCGCATATGTCTGCTTATGATCCAAAGCGGACATTAGCGAACCTCACCGCTAGTGTAAGATGGCGAGTGTCCTTTGCCGGAGTTGGGGGGGAAGGCATAGACAGGGTCTGGCAATACGTTGGGGCGTTGATCGTCACCGTTACGGGGTGGATGTTTTGGTGCATGTTCACCCATAGGGATAGTCTTGTGCCGACAGTTGAGGTGATGGCCTTCTTTATTGGCGCTCTGGCGTTCGATATTTGGCGGAACAGCTGACCGTTCGAATAGGCGATAGGGCCTGCACCGAATAGCGCATTCGTCGTCCGCTAGTGACCCAAAGCGGACATTGGTCGCTCAGCGACCTTTTCGAAGCGTGCGGGGCGGTTCCCAATTGGAACCAACGCTCCCTTTTTGAATTGTCGATACGAGAAATGCTTCTTCATGCTAAGCGTCGGTAGGAGGTAAGCAAATTGTATTTATCGGGCGAGAGTTTACTCATTATTTTGCTGGTCGGCCTCATCGCGGGATGGCTAGCAGGAAAATTGGTGGCCGGCGGCGGCTTTGGCCTCATCGGGGACATTGCCATCGGTATCGTAGGAGGATTTATCGGCAGTTGGCTGCTTCCTCGGTTGGGCATTCATGTTGGCGCCGGGGTCGTCAGTAAAATTATCGTCGCTACCATTGGAGCGGCCCTGCTTTTGTTCATTGTCGGCATAATCAGAGGCGGCTTCCCACAACGACGGCGGTACTGGCGGTTTTGATCCTGCCGCAAACGATGGCGGGAAATTCCGATGGCGCGAGCGGGTATTCCCACTACGTTATGTGATAAAATGGTCGCGCACACAGCACTTTAAAATCCCCCATCGTCAGCTCGCGGTCGCGACGTACCCGTACTTTGTCAAAATTGGCGATGCAAAAACCGATTAGAAGCGAATAAGGCCGCCGGAGTTGACGACGAATCAATGCTCGCGTTCGTCATTACCAGGAGCGACCATGGGCCTGATCAAGCTGCTCGCGGCTCCGATAAGGAGCGTAGTGAGATTTCCTCTGTTTCAACTCGCCGTCGTGGTGGCCGTGATTCTGTTGCTGCAGGCCGCCGATGACAAATCGGCGTCAGGCCATATTTTCAACGGGCTAGACAAACTCGTCGAGTCTACCGTGAGACTGCTTTCGGCGGTATTCAACGTGAAATCCTTCACTAAATCATGGCTCACATCAAGCTTCTGGATTGCGTATGTGTATCTCGCCTGTTTGCTGATCCTGTCCATTGTGCGTGTAACAATCGGAGCCGTGGTTGATTTTGTAGGGTGGAGTAATGCGTTTGGCTTGAGAAATGCTATTGCGCGGGAGCGCGGCATTGCAGCTTACCGTGCGTGGGTCCCCTTCGAGAGAATTAGGCCCGATAATATTTCGCAGGAAAAATGGGAAGAGACATTTGCTTGGCCCGCCAACAACAAACCACCTTACCCTCCGCTAGCGCAACGGATACTGCGCGGAGTGATAAGCTATGTAGTCGTGATCTTGGTCGCCGCCGTTCTGCTACAGGTCTTTACTCCTTTTCCATTCCTGACTTGGCTTGCCGAGCTGACAAAAATGTTGATTTGATTGGTGGTCGTTCTCGCGATCCGGTCCTGTTGATTGGCTCGGCTATTGCCCTTTTGCTGTTCGGGATTAGCTGCGGGATGGGCGTTTCGCGGCTTCAAGCCAGAATAGTAATGGCGCATACATGCTGTCATGTCCGCTATTGGCACAAAGCGGACATCGATGAGCTACCGACGAATGTCCGCTTTCGGGGGTAAAGCGGACATCGCGTGCGTTCTGCGGGCAGCATTGCGATTGGTAAATGCCTCTGACCAATTGATGCGTATCATTGCGCACAATGCCCGTTGTTTCGCGCAGCTCGCTGAGCAGGCGGACGTTCTCGATGGCGATGACGGCTTGCGCGGCAAAGTTCTTAACTAGCTCGATCTGCTTGTCGGTGAACGGGCGCACTTCCTGGCGATAGATGACGATAGCGCCAACCAGCTCGTCATCCTTGAGCATCGGAATCGCGGCGATTGTCCGATAACCCCCGAGTTCAACAGCACTGATAATGTATGGATCACGCTCGACGTAAGACTTCGTCTTCGTAATATCGTCGATGTAGCGGCTAGCATTCTGGAAGGGGCCATGTCGCGAGCATCATGTCCGCTTTGTGCCGATATTGTTGCAAAAAGAATCTTCGTATCCCGACGCGCAATATTGATTCAATAAATCAATCTGTCGCGCAAGATTGATTCAAACGGCGTGCTCGTTGGATTCGATAGTTGCGCACTTGGACGGGGTCGCCGACTTTTGCAACAG
>JBARNC010000074.1:0-2184 GCA_049802775.1 Pseudolabrys sp.
CTAGCAGTCCGCTGAAAAACCTATCGCCGCGACGATAATTTGATGATTCAGTTTTCTATCGCGAATCGTCGGAGGCTGGCATGCGGGGAGCATTTGAGGATCAGGGCGGGTTGTTTTCTTATATCTCGCCGGAGGCTCGGATTCCGGCTAGCCATCCGTTGAGGAAAATCCGGGAGCTTGTTCGTGAGGTGCTCGGCGAGTTGAACCGTAGCTTGGGGAGGCTCTACGCGAGCGAAGGACGACCCTCGATCCCTCCGGAGCAATTGCTGAGCGCATTGCTGCTTCAGGTGTTCTATGGCATCCGGTCGGAACGACAGCTTATGGAGCAGTTGGATTATAATCTTTTGTACCGGTGGTTCGTGGGGCTTGCGCCCGACGATCCGGTCTGGGACCCAACCACCTTTACGAAGAACCGCGACCGATTGCAGAACGGTGAGGTGTTTACGAAGTTAATGAGCAAACTTCTGAACCATCCGCAGGTCAAACCACTGTTGTCGGACGAGCATTTTTCGGTGGACGGAACGCTGATCGAGGCCTGGGCTTCGCAGAAGAGCTTTCGCCTCAAGGACGGCAGCGGCGACGAAGACGGTGCGAACTTTCATGGACAGAAGCGTAAGAACGACACGCATGCGAGTACCAGCGATCCCGACAGCCGTCTTTACCGCAAGGCCGCCGGACGGGAGGCGAAGCTCTCCTATATGGGCCACGCCGTCATGGAGAACCGGCATGGGCTTGCCGTGGCCGGCATGGTTACCCACGCCAATGGCACCGCCGAGCGCCGCGCCTCGGAGATCATGCTCAAGGCAAGGAGCAAGGCCGCCGGCCGTCGCATCACCGCCGGTGAGGATAAGGCCTATGACACGGCCGATCATGTGGCCAATCTGCGCGCAGCGAACGTCACACCGCATGTGACGCAGAACAATGGTCCGACCAAGACCGGTAGGAGCCGCCGCAGTGCCATCGACGAACGCACTACGCGGCACCAAGGCTATGGCATGTCGCAATCGCGACGCGCGATGATCGAATGCATCTTCGGCTGGGGCAAGCAGCACGGTACGATGCGCAAGACCAAACATCGCAGCATAAGCCGCGTCGCCGCCGACTTCATGCTCAATCTGATCGCCTATAACCTGATCCGCATTCCCAAACTGGTTGCGGCGTAGGCGAGCAACTGTTCAGAATGTCAAAAGACCCTCGAAAAATCGAACACATCACGAGAGGCACGGACCCTCGACAGAGAGCAAAGCTTCAATTTTCAAGTTTTTCAGCGGACTGCTAGACGAGCTTGGCGCGAAGACGCTTGAACTCGTCGTCGGTTATCGAGCCAGATTTCTTTAGCTGATCGAGTTTGGTGATTTCGTCTGCCACGCTGTAGCCGACCTCACGGCGCAGCTCCTCGCGCGCCTGCTGAGCTTGCTGAGCGTTACGCTCAGCCATACCTCTTCCTTGAGTGATTAGGTAGGCAAAGATGCCAAGGTAGGAGGTCAGAACCAGCGCAAGCACCCACAGCGCCTTACCCCAACCGGACATATCGTGACGCCTAAACAGGTCGCCGAAGACTACAACGAGCAGCCAGAACCAAACGACAAATGCGAACACCGCGATCATATTCGCCAAAAAATTTGAATAGGTGTAGCCTCCCTCGAAGAGCATTGCTGTTCTCCCTGTTCGTTTACCCTTCAATCGAGCAGATTTTCACTCAATGCGAAGGCTAAGCCAAGGGCCGGTGGACTGAAATGCGTCAGCGGTCGATGTCCGCTTTGGGTCAAAAGCAGACATTTGCACTGCACCCGCCCATGTCTGCTTTACCCCCGAAAGCAGACATTTCATCCGCCCCGAAACCTAACGCCAAAGATTTTTGAACCGCCCCGGTGCCAGTTCGGTGTAGCGGCGCTAGGGGAGGCCGCCCTTCAACAAAATGTGACCCGTATCAAGGAAAAATCATGATTTTCCTCAAGCTTACCTCCGGTCAGGCAGCTATATCGCGCCAACTTTCCTCCCACGCAGACGCCCCTGCCGCCTGCGTTTTTTGTTGGCAACAGATCTTCGAAAAGGAGAGACCGGATGACTGATTGGGTTATTCGCAAGTTCGCCACCGATGTTGATGAACCAGTGCTGGCCGAACCGCGGAAGGGTTTCTTCGTCCGCTTCATGGAAGCACTCAGGGAGACGCGGCGCCGTCAA
>JBARNC010000075.1:0-2489 GCA_049802775.1 Pseudolabrys sp.
TGCCATCATCACGCGCATCGGGCCACCCCAGGTGAGATCGATTGTGCCATTAATGAGATGCGCAACCGCATCGCCTGGTGCGTCACAGGTGATCAACTCGACATCGATACCCTCAGATCTATAGAAGCCGAGCGTATGGATCGCGTAGTATGGCGCGTAGAAGACCGCCCGGAAATTTTCCATCAGTTTGATCTTCACGCACCGCTACTCCGCGAGGGCGATCGGCAGGAGGTTTATGCCTCTGGCCAAATCTATGGAGTTATCTAAGCTATTGAGGATGATGCTTCTACCAAAATAGAGGACTTGAGTTCATGCGGCTTCTTCTCGGCCTTCTGGTCTCGGCGGGGATCTTAGTCGGTCTCATCCGCGAAGCATTGCACGCTGACGAACTCTACCCGAGCAGGTCCATCACGTTGGTGGTTCCGGTGCCGCCAGGTGGCGCTGCCGATTTCATCGCGCGATTGCTGGGCCAGAAACTGTCTGAAAGACTTGGGCAGCCGGTGATCATCAGCAATCGCAGTGGCGCAAGTGGCACGATTGCATCGGACAATGTCGCCAAGTCGGCGCCCGATGGTTACACGCTGCTGCTCAACTCAATTACAACGCACGGGATCGGGCCGCATCTTTACACCAGTCTGCCTTACGATCCGGTGCAGGACTTCGCACCGATTGCACTAGTCGCCAATCTTCCCTTGATCATGACGATTTATGCGAACCATTCAATGAAATCGGTGGCGGAGGTGGTCGGCTATGCCAAAGTCAACCCGGGCAAGCTCTCGTTTGCCTCGTCGGGTAACGGCGGCGCACCGCATCTTGCAGGTGAGCTTTTCAAAATCGTCAATGGCCTCGACATGCTGCATGTGCCCTATCGTGGCAGTGGACCAGCGGTGCTTGACGTTGCTGCTGGGCGAGTTGACATCATGTTCGATGCAGCGCCATCGCTCCTTGGCATGATTGAAGGGGGCAAGCTGAGGCCCCTGGCGACGGCAAGTACTGAACGTCTTGCGATTTTGCCCGACCTACCAACCTTCGCTGAGTTGGGCATGAAGGGGATGGAAATATCATTGTGGTACGGGGTTGTGGCGCCCGCCAAGACTTCCTCGGACATCATTCAGCGGCTTAATGCCGAATTACAGACGATACTTAAGATGTCGGACATTCAAGCGAGCTTTGCCAAACAGGGGGCGGAGGCAATGTTTGGCTCGCCGCAGGACTACGCTGCATTCATGCAAGCCGAATCGCAGCGTTGGGGCGCGATCGTGAGGGAAAATAAAATCAAGATTGACTGACCAGGCCGGCCTATCGAAATTTGCGCGGCATCAACAACATTCGAGATGACGCGGTCGACTTCTATCGGATTTATTCCGAGGTCAAGCCGCTCGCTTTGATCGGGCCAGCCCATTTGACTATTTCGCTAGCGACGAATTTCGCAAGATAATCCGATGATTGTCGCTCGGGTCCGACCAGATCAATACCATTTTCCTTGAACCGCTTTTGCACCGTCGGATTGTTCATGGTCGTCACCGTAGCGTCGTGCAGCTTCTGGACAATTGGCACAGGCGTGTCTTTGGGAAAGAAAAAGGCGCTCCAGTTTGACGCTTCAAAATCGGTCAATCCCTGTTCTTGTGCCGAAGCAAGATTTGGCAGGTTCGGGGAGCGCCCTCGGGTTAAGATCGCAATCGGCTTGATCGTGCCGCTTGCGATTTGCGGTATGGCGACTGGGGTATCAACGCAGAGATAATCGACGCGCTGCGCAATCACGTCTTGCATCGCCAGTCCGCCGCCGCGATAGGGAACATGTGTGACATTGATGCCGATACGCGCATTTAACAGAGCGCAGCCAAGATGCGTGGCAGAGCCAGCGCCACCTGAAGCAAATTGCATTTTGTCTTGGTTGGCTTTCGTGTAGGCAATAAATTCCTGTAAATTACTGACAGGCAAATCTTTGCGCACGACCAGCACTAGCGATAAATCGGCGATCAGCACGACCGGGGTAAAGTCGGTCAGGGTATTATAAAGTGGTTGCTTATAGAGCGTTTGGCTGACGGCCTGGGTGCCGACATTGCCGAGCAAGAACTGATAGCCATCCGGCGTCGATTTTGCGACTTTGGCGGTGCCGGTCATGCCGCCGGCTCCACCTACGTTCTCGATGATCACCTGCTGCTGCAGCGTGTCACTCAAAGTCGATTGCAGGATCCGCGCAACTACGTCCATCGGGCCACCCGCCGCGAATGGTACCACCATAGTCACCGGCCGGGTCGGCCAAGTCTCAGCGTGGGTCGGCGCCGCCAAGAGGCTTGCAAGCCCTACAATCACGGCATAAGCCGCAAACCAGCGACAGCAGTATCTGCCGAGAAGACGTCGCCGATAACGATTTTGCCCCGCGTGCGCACACGACCTGAGTTGGGCACAATATCGGTGCCGAATTTTAGGCAGCGGTGTTGAAATGTTTGCCACTGTGCCTCGATTATGAAAATGCTACCGTAAGT
>JBARNC010000076.1:0-1520 GCA_049802775.1 Pseudolabrys sp.
GGCTGCCTGTATCATCGACGAGAGTGCGATGATAAGCGCGGCAGTAACACCAAGAACATCGAGCTGATGTTCAATCGAATAACTGATCCAAATATTGAGCAGGAAAGAACCCAAAAAGGTTCCTGGCAGAGAGGCGCTGCCAGCTACGAACATTGCTGTCACAGCAATGCCTGCCGGCAAAAAAACCGCCGTGGCGAAGCCTGGCGGCACCGCAAGTAATAGACCAAGCCGCCCACAAATGACGTAGGCAACGGGCAACCCTACATACAGCAGTAGCTGCCTGCGAAGGGTCCTTTCGAGATACCCCACCTGGGACATGAGGAAAATCTAACACCCGCCAAAAAAATGGGCGACCAAGAAGAATAGAAGAAACGTGCAGCTATATTTCCGTTTTGGGTCATAAGCGGACGTTTTGCGATGCGGGAGCGATGTCCGCTTTACCCCCACATTTGGTCCATACGCTATTGAGGCGTATGAACGTGGACCTATAAGCAAAAAGGAGGGGTGCGCTTTGGCGCAATCAACTCATGGCCATTCAGCGATTGATTGCCAATGGCTCGTTCGGGCGGGACGAAATCGAGGCAGTGACGGCAGCATATGACGCCGCGTTGATAGAGCTTTGCCGACCCAACAATGACGACCCGATCACCGAGCTTGTCGCGAAATCAATTGTCAACGTGCAGACATTCTACTAATTCGCGTCGCACCGGGGGACATCGTGACGCTCTATGTCGCGATCGCCCGCTTTAACGTGACCTTGAGCCTCGTCACGAAAGAACGGCGCGTCCGACCGAAATGATGGGCAGCCGCGACTTGGCGCCTTTGGCGAACTCCGTTAACTCGCGCATAGCGACCGCGGCGCCAGGGTTCCGGCGGCATTGCGGGTCGACTCCTCCAGGTGCCTGTGATCGCGCCGGCGGCGTAGGTCGCGCTGCCGCGCAGATCGAAATTATAGCTGTCGCTCGCCCAATCCAATGCCACTACGCTGATAACTCGCGTCACTGAACAGCGGTTGGTCATCATCCGCTGTTCATCCAATAGCGGACATTCGCGGGTGTCATTGGAATGTCCGCTTTGTGGCACCAAAAGCGGACATCAGGAACTTCATTCGATTACCTGGTCAGCGCGGGCGAGGACGGCCGGTGGCACAGCTAAGCTCCCCACTCGCTACTACGGCGCGGGGATTTTACATTTCAGCGCGTCAATAGTTGAGAATTGTTTGCTACCACCTTGTCAGCCACAATTATCGTCGCGCTAGTGTAGTGCTACCGCATTCTCGCTAACCGACTCACGCATAATTGCCCGCGGCGGTGACGTGGTACGTTCCTCACCACAACGATGAATAAGCCGTACTCAGCGGCAGCAAAGCGGCTTGTTCTTTTCTGCGTCACCGCCACCACTCACTCAAACTATTACCAATTTATGCGTTGACGCGGGTATGGGCGACTTGAAGAACCGACAGCCGCAAGATCCAAACCGAATCAATATTCGGGAAGAATGGGAAGTGCGCTACTGGGCCA
>JBARNC010000077.1:0-1885 GCA_049802775.1 Pseudolabrys sp.
TTCGACGATGCGCTGGCACAAGTGGGTTGTCCTGATCGCCGGATCGACCGGCTCCGCATTACGTGCTGTTCGCCCTCCCAACCTTCACATCACGCCGGAGGTCCGACGCGATCTCGTTTAGGCCGCAAGCGCGACAGGTTCCTTGCAGCGCTCGCCCCTGGCCATCAGTACCCAGACCATCCGCGCCATCTTGTTGGCGAGTGCAATGGCGGCGACCTTGGTCGGCCGCCGCGCTTGAGCATGATCTAGCAATGTCACCCATGAACTTCCGCATTCGCGGCCTTGAGGCCGGAAATATTCGCACCTTTTCGCGCTTTCGGAGGCAGAGCTGGCGGCGCAGGGCGCGTTAAGGAAAATCGCGGACGATCCATGCCCTTGCCGGCTTTTGTACTGCTCGCAATTTCAAAAACATGGCTGCTCGAGATGCTGTTGTTCCCAGTGCCGGTTGAGCGATACCATAGCTTCAACGCCACCCGCGTGGAACAAATGATTCTGGCCAGCGTTATCATTTTGCCACTGTTATCATTTGCATTGGGCAGAGGAGTGCCCCCATGAAAACCAAGATTGCCAAAGTGCTCGTCACGACAGTTTCGCTCGCCGCATTAGTTCTCGGCACTGACCCCAGCATGGCGCGAGGGGGCGGTGGCGGTCGCGGCCACTTTGGTGGCGGGGGTCACTTCGGAGGTGGCGGAGGACATTTTGGCGGGACGCATTTTAGTGGTGCGCATTTTGGCGGAGCGCGGTTTAGCGGTGCACACTTCGGCGGCGCTCATATGGGAACGTCTCGCTTCGGTGCCGCTCACATCAGTGGCCATAATTTCAGTGGCCGTAATTTCAGCCGCATGTCGCGCGGCAACTTCGCTCACGTTAACGCCGCGCACGTTCACGGATTAGGGGCGGGCGCTTTGGGCACCCGGGCCGCTTGGAACCACGGGGCTTGGAACCACACCGCTTGGAACCACTGGGGCAATCATTGGAGAGCCGGCTGGAACGGCGGATGGGGAGGATGGTGGGGCGGATCGGTCTTCTGGCCTTTCTTCTACGGCGACCTCCTCACATTCGTGCTTTGGCCTTACGGCTACTTTCCGTTCTGGTATGACCCGTTCTTCGTGTGGGATGCCATATTCTGGCCCGGTCCCTACTACGCCTACGGCCCCTACGATCCCTACGGCCCGACACGAACGCGCACCGTCCGCCACGTCGCTCCCGAGACTACAGGTTCCGTACCCAGCAGCGCAGATCTAGCGCAGTCTTGCGGCGGCCTCGCGCCGGGCGTGACCGACCTTCCAATCGACAACATCCAACAGTCCCTCCAGCTGACCGGCGACCAACTCAAATCACTTGATGCACTAAAAGCAGCGTCAGCGCAGGCGAGCGACGTTCTCAAGGCGTCCTGTTCGAGTGAGGTATCGATGACGCCACTGGGACGTCTCGATACGGCACAAAAACGGATCGACGGCATGGTGCAGGCGTGGAGCACGATGCGTACGCCGCTCGATGATTTCTACAATTCGCTGAATGACGAACAAAGGCAGCGCTTCGCCGCGCTGGGTCCGGCTTCAAGCGCACGTTCGAGCCGCCGTGGATCTGCTTCCGGCGACAATTTGGCTGCGCTGTGCAGCAGCCGGACGGAAAGTTTCACACAACTGCCCGTGCAACGTGTGGAACAGGCCGTGAAGCCCACGCAACAGCAGCAAGATGCATTGGTAAAATTAAAGGCCGCCTCGACGGAGGCCGCCAATCAGTTGCAGGCGTCCTGCCCTGCCCAGTCACCGCAGACACCATTGGACAGGTTTGACGCTGTCGGAAAACGTCTCAATGCCATGGCGGGCGCCATTGGCACGGTACGCCCTGCCCTCGCCGACTTCTATTCCTCTTTGACCGA
>JBARNC010000078.1:0-2059 GCA_049802775.1 Pseudolabrys sp.
AGGGGGAGACAATAATGGGCGCGAAACATATAAGAAATGTAGAACACGTAAAGGCACACGAATTGCGTCCGGTTCCAATCGGAAACTACTGGGGACCCTTAATCCCCGAATAGTCGAAACGGTTCGCGCCGTGCATCGTTGAGCGGCCCACATTTTACGCTGTCTGTAATGATCGTAGCGTTCCGGGAAGACTTGGCATAGGTGGAGTTGCAACTGGGCTTGCCCTATTCGGTGGGCAGGGAGCCGGAATCGTAGCGCTTGGCGCCGCTCCAAAATTGGTCATCAGACAAATTTGCGGTCTTTTCTTATTGCAATCCAGCTTTGCGCAGTCCTTCGAGGAATTTTGCCATCGGGCCGAGGGTAAAGGGTATGGTCCGCCGGGCCAAAAAGCAAATCAAGCCGGGTGCTGACAAGAAATCCGTCATCAAGCGGGACCCCAGATAAGTTCGAGGCGCGGGCTTCGGCGGCACCTCCACGCACCACTATCGATTAGCTGTTGCTTGGTGCCGGTATATTTATTGAGATCGAGATTGCCTTCGCTGTCGCCGGGAATGCCGTCGCATTCACTATGCGCTGTGTATTGCCAGAGCCACCATTGCGGGAATGTCGCTTTTGGCCAGCTTGGCGTACCTGATGTGTATTGCGCCAGCCAGGGTCGATACTGCGACAGTTCAGAATCGCGCCTGTTGCCAAGCTGTTCTTTCGCACATGGCCGGAATAGATGATCGGACTTTTGCCGGTCAGCCGCTCAGGGATGGTGGTGACAGAGCGCAAGGTTCTTTTTAGGCCATCTTGTTCTTTATGAGCCCAACGACCGCTGTGACGACCGCCCCAGCGACGCCACCGCCAACTGCCTGACCGAGAAGAGTACCAACATCCACGCTGCCGCTCAATATCGGCAGAAGTGCAGTAAGGATTTGACCTCCGACGCCACCCCCAATTGCGCCCGCGATGGTGTTGCCCGCCGTGCCAAGGCTCATGTCCTTCGACGCCGCGCCCGCTGCATTGCCACCGAGTGCACCGGCTATAATCTGAATTATGAGATTGATCAGTGTTCCCGACATAGTGCCCCTCCCTTGCCCACAATAAACGGACGGCGTGGGCTCCCAAGGCATCCTATCTGCTTTCGAAAGTGTAGTCGCCACGGTCTGTTGAAAACCCAACGACTTTTCAGTTCTGCACGCCACGCTTCGACCACATCGCCATTCCCATGCCCAACGAATCTGCAAATGACCGGGTGTTGTTTGCTACTGGGAATAGTGTGTGCGCATCCACACACTCCAAGCCTTCGGGCAAGCGCAATGGGGTCCGTTGCGCCAATCAACTGGCGAATAAGGGTCGGATTAAGGGCATCATTTAATTCCGTGTATCAGATTAAGCGGCCGTGCATCAGGTTAAGTGGATCAGTTAATTCCGTGCATCGGATGCAGCCATGGCAGGCGGTCAATCTCTCCGCAGTGGCAAGCGGGCGTTGTCCAATAGACAATATCTTTGCAGGCGTGACTCCCAATCCATACAGAGGACGGTCCCACCAATCCAACGGATGCACGGGGTTGCGCAATGCGCTGAAATCATTCGGAAAGCCGCCTGCTCAAAAAGCTGGAAGGGCTGGCCTTTCATGTAAGACGACGGGCATGACCGGCCGCGAGAAAATTTCTGACGCGATCGTTCAAGGATTAACACCAAAAATGAATGCTTCCTTTTTGGGGGGCAACCCTTCCCTGACCCGTTTCGCCATCTCCACATGAAAATCATCCACTTCGACCGCCTCGTCGGTGGCCACCGTGCGCTATGGTCTAATAGCGGACAAACACGGGCGCGGTCGGATTGAGGCAGTCTGCCGATTGAGCAACCGACGAAATTTACCCTGGTTGTCAATCTCAAGGCCGCCAAGGCGCTTGGTATCTCCATGCCACCAACCGTGCTTTCGCGCGCCGACGAGGTGATCGAATAATGTCCGCTATTGCTGCCAGTTCAACCGGTCGACGCAACACTCGCGTTAAATCTCCCCCATGCGGGGCTACTTGGCAATAAAGGGAAGATGGCGGCTTACTAAACG
>JBARNC010000079.1:0-5072 GCA_049802775.1 Pseudolabrys sp.
ATTCCAAAGCTCAACGAGATGGCTTGCGAGCAGGTGGAAGTGGCCGGCGTACCCTATGTCTCGTTCGTCGCCAACCAGAATGCCAAAGGCGAGGTGGTCAATAATTCGTTCGTGCTGCGCGGCTATGTGCGCCATTGGCTCGGCCAAGTCTGGGGCGAATTCGACCGCGTCAAGCTGCTCGACTTGGTCTCACCGAAATTGGGAAAGAACCTCCGCCAGGTCGCGGGCTAGCGCGTTGACGGAAATTTGTGACTTCTCCGTTTTGAAGGCACTCGCGTAGTTAAATCGAGTACGCTAATTCGGCGTTCGGCAGCCGCTCATGGTGCGAGCTTGGCGGTGTGAGCGCGTGTAAGTGCTTGTAAGGCAGCCTACGCCACGTCTAATGCAGAGTGGATATCGCAAAAGCCGAATTGGGGTCTTGCCCAACTGATGCGACCCACGAAGGCTGCTCCCAGCGTGCCGTCGTAAATTTGCCGCGTTAGCGCCCGAACGCTTCGCTAGCGATTATCGCGGCATTTCTAACCCGGTGGTACCATACCAACCTCCGCGTCTGACTTCGCGAACTTGCATATTCAAGTGGGGCCGCCCCCTCGGTGCTGTCAACGTGACTTTAATTGCGACGCCGAGATTCTGTTCCGACTGCGGTGTTTTGGTAAGGTTGATGTCAGCCGGAATTGATCGGTACGATTGCAACATCGAGGCTCTGCTTACGGCGGGCACACTGCGGGTTGGCTGCATGAATCAAACCCCAGCACAAAAGCGTTCGCTGTAAGCATTTATGAGCGCACATAGACTTGGCTTATTACGTTTCGTTCGCACTTCTCCCCGCGCAGGGTCCTACGAAGCGGCAAGATCACAATGTGGGGCTGATTATTCAGGCGATCTCAGCCTTCGTGTGCCTTTGCGGCAGTCTTGACTCCCATTCCGTTTCTGTAACGGTGAAAGGAAAAATAAATGTCTCAAGTGCTGACGTACATGACAAACCCGGAAAGTTGGAAACGCTGGATAAAATCGCCTTCCCAAGGTGTCGTGAAGCGAGATTGGGTTCCTACCGGGCGCATCGATTTCGCTACCCACCTTAATGGCGACCTCGGAGACTACGATCACCCTAGTGAATTCAAGTTGCTCGTAGAAGAACAGAGGATCGTAGAAACGATCACTGGAACTGAACATCTTGAGATTCAATGGAGGCTCGCTACGCTAAACGAAGCGAAGGCAGTCGTAGCGCAATATCACAAATACCTGTCGGAACACTCGCTCATCAAATCTGTATTCGACGAGACCGTATCGCTGCCTCCGCCAAAAAAGATCCAAAAGATGCAGGAGAGTGCTGCGGTTTAGGTATCGGGTCACACGTGCAAGGGGCATACTAATAGTGGCCATCGTGTCACTTATAAGATCATTTCATCGGCGCGGGTGAGCAGCGTTGGCGGCCCGAAAGTGCCCGCCTTTATTTCTGACCTGTGCACACTTTGATGGCCTTCATGCCGGTCTCGGCATCAGCCCGGCTTTTATAAATCGTATCAGTGGCTAATGTTATCATTGTGGTATCGGTGGCCGGTCGCTTATTAACGACTGTGCATTTCTGTGTTGCCAAGTCGCGCACGATATAGAATTCATCAGCCCATACGGGCGCCGCAAAGCTAGAAATTAGGAAGAATGCAATGCCAACCAGGGCTTTTTTCATGGAAAGCCTCCGCTGTTGGTTTTGACAACGAAAACGCTGTTAGCGCTTTGCTTGTTCCGTTATTTCACATCCCAGACGTTCAACCAACGGCTTGCTCTTGGCGATGTCCGCTGTTACTCCAATGGTGACAAACGCGGGTGTGGTTGGATTGTCCGCTTTGTGCGAATAGCGGAAATCGCCTTGTCTTCCCGCAATGTCCACTTCTGACCAAGCGAGCATTTCTATCGTTTCCGACTAGGTGCCACGAAGGGATTTGTCTCCGATGCTTTGCGTCTCACGAAGGGATTTGTCTCTGACGCTTCGCGTCTATTGAAGCATGTCTCGAGTCGCTCAAACGCTGTCGAACTCCCATCCAGCGGCACACGCAGCGTGGCCCCCTCGCCACGCACCTCAAGAATACTAGCCGACCGAAGCTTTGAATTGAGTCTAGTATCTGCAAGCGCGATGGTCACATTTTTTGTTTCAGCTAAGGCCTTAGCATCCACTGAAAGCGAACCTGAAACGAGACGAACAGAATAAACCTTGCCTCGATCGAGCTTCCATTGCGGCGACTCGAGAATGACCAGCAGCCCGTCTTGAGTGCGCACAAAGGTTATTCCAAGTTCGCCTTCCGAACGGCTCATGGTGCAGCTTTCGAACTTGTTTGCTTTGTAGGTAGTTGCGATTGCCCAGGGACCTGCAGTGACAGTCTCGTTATCTCGCGGCTGCGGTTGAGCGAGTACCGATGTGGCGGCTAGCTGAACATGTGCGCTTGCAATTTTGGTCGCCGGCGGAGGCGGCTCGCGCACATCCCATTCGCAAATACGAGAGCCGCGACTGCGCTCAAGGATGTCGAGATGGATGTGGCCATTGTGATAACTGTCGGCGCCAGGCCCCAATACCGTGGTGAAACGATGGCAGGCGGACTCCTGCAGCTCCTCACGCAGCGTCTTGGCGACAGTCGCGTCAGTGAGCTCTAGGCGCCGGCCATCGGCAAGCATGAGGGCGCGCACGTCGATGGCATTGCCCTTGGCGTGCTCGCTCAGCTTGGCGCCCAGCACACGGTTGCGGCTGCGGCATTCGTAGGAATCATAATTCTCGACGCCGCGCAGCGCGGCGCCGAGCATGGAGATGCGACCCGACACCTCATCGCGCACCCAGGCGGCAAAGGATTCCGCCATCGCGCAGCGCAAGATCGCCGCGGGCTTAACCGCGACCCAACGGTGGTTGGCTAGCGCCACGGCGTCGAGTTCCACCATGTCACGGCCGCCGCAGGACTCCGGGCCGATCAGCCACGGCAATGGCTTGATGGTAGCGATCGCTGCGAGACGCTCGTCACAATCGGTCGGTGCGCTCGTGACATCGGCGGTATTGAAAACGGGACCGGCCGCTTCGGCAAAGGAGTGTGGCTCCGCCCAGGGCGGCGGGCGGGGTCGCGGCAACGGCACGTTTTGGACCGTGGCGATTGCAGTCCCGACACCATGCGTCGTAGGCTTTTCCGAAGCCGTGGTCTCATTCTGCTCAGGTTTTAATTTCGTCTGCCGCTGCGGTGTGCGCGAGTTGTCACTTGGTTGGTGCGGCTTTCGTTGCTGCCGCCCCCAATTCGGCGGCCCGAATAAGTTTTGAAAATATCTTTCAGACCGTCGATACGGCGGGGTGAATCGGGAAAAATCGCTGGAGGACTGTGCTTGGGCGGCAGCAGGCGAGGCGGTTTCGAGCGACGCTGCGCCAGTATATTCGGCTACCGCCAAGACGGTTGCCGCCATAAGCCAGCGCGAGAACCGGATTTTGCAACGCATATCGATATTCAAGCCCCTCAGATGGCAAAAGTTCCTGTCCTTTCCTCAACTCAACAATGTGCGATGTCCGCTTTGGGTCGCATGTGTTGCACAACTATTTTGGCAATCAAAATGAGCAATATTGATTCAAGGACGAATGCAAGCGCGCAACATTGATTCAAGGCACCGTCTAATCGGATTCCATTATTGCACCACCGCAGCGCAGCAAAGAGTTTTGCAACACATTCGGGGGTAAAGCGGACTCGTGCAGCGCAGCAAAATCGTCATTCGATCACATGGTCGGCCATAGTTAGCAGCATCGGCGGCACGGTCAGCCCTCTTGAGGTTGATGGCTAGCTCAAACTTGACGGACTGACACACGATAATGCCGCAATATGGGCTACAATATCCAAGTTCCCGTCAACCCGAGAAGCTGAGCGTCAGATAGGCGCGTTCGAGCCTGGGATTTGTAATCCGCATGGAGAAAACTTTGCCCAAACAGCAAATCGATGACGACGCAACACGAGCGACGGCGCATCTGCCTGGCTTAAAGGTTGAGATTGTTCACCGAAGGTCGCCGGCTGAGGACGCTGAAATGATCTCAATTAATCTGCAAGCAGTGCCTTCATTCGAGGCATTCGGCCGGTTCCTGCATACGGCTAGCCCGATTACATTATGGAGTCAGGCTATGCAGATGGCATGGATTCCTTGGTTCGGCATCGCGAGCGCCCTGATGTTGCCCTCGAGCCATCTGTCTGACAAGGAATCTGGCTTGCAGAAACGCCAGCGCTGACTTTTGAAAGGTAAATGGTGTTACCGTCTCACTTATTCCACGGCCACCTTGTGACCTTCACACCGGTGAATGTGACAAGGTAACGTCCTCGACGCTCGCGATTGCCTTGATAAATTGAGGAGCAGGACATGACCGAGACACTCGCTGAGAAGACATGCACGCCTTGTCGGGGTGGCATTCCGCCACTCACGCGTGATGAAGCCCAACGCTTGCAGGCACAGGCCCCCGATTGGCGCTTGGCGGATGACGCCCATCGCGTCGAGCGCACGTTTCGATTCCGCAATTTCCGGGAGTCGCTAACTTTTGTTCAGGAAGTGGGCGAGCTCGCCGAGACCGAAGGCCATCATCCCGACATCAGTTTCGGCTGGGGTTACACGACCGTCTCCTTGAGCACTAAGAAGATCAAGGGACTGCACGAGAACGATTTCATCATGGCGATCAAGATCGACCGAATCTTCGATCGTTCGAGTCAGTCCCATGACCGCCAGTAGTGACACGGCAAATCCATTGCTAAGCAAGCGAGGTCAGCTATGCCGCACATCCAAACCGACAACCAGCCCGTAACTCAGATCACGGTCATCGAACCCGAGCCTGGCAAGCAGGACGAGGCATTGTCATTAATGACTGAGCGGGCCCGTTTCATGGCGCGCCAGCCAGGGTTCATCTCCGTCAGCCTACATCGCAGCCTCGACGGCCGTCGCATCGTCAACTACGTCCAATGGCAGAGCCGCGATCTCTTGCAGTCGGCGCATAAATCGCCGGAATTCCGCAAGGAGTGGAACCACTTCGATCAGCTAACGGACGAGATCGACCCCCATCTGTATGAGGTAGCCCA
>JBARNC010000080.1:0-3370 GCA_049802775.1 Pseudolabrys sp.
TGCCTATCAATGCGCTACAGATGACGAATCGGAGAATGAAGACTCTCGTCATTGCTATTGCCGCACTGACCCTAGTGCATGCACTCGCGGCCTGGATAGCTACGGCTACGTCCCGCCAGCTACGCTCACCCCGGGCCTCGACCAGTGTCTCACCGCACAAGGGGAAACAAAGCGATGCGATCAAGCAAGGTCAGAGACTACGCGCCGGTGAGCTGCTCAGGCCGCGCAACGCCACCGCATGTCTGATCCTGCTGTCCTCACTTTGGTCCGCGCCAATGAGCGACGTTCACGCCGCCGGTTGAATGAGGCCATACAACGCCGCAACTTCTTGATCTGCGTTCCTAGCAGTCATTGCGGCAAGGCCTGCTAGCGTTGCGATGACAGGCGAATATCCGATGCCATTCAGTTTCGCGACAGAAACCGTAAGATTTCCGGCAAGCTTCTCCCATTGTTCCGACATCCGCCACATGTGAAAAAGATTCGACAACAACGCGGGCGGAATCGAAATCAAATTGGCAGGCCTGCGCATGCCATGCCGTAACCGAGCGATGATTTCTGGCAAAGAAACTGGTGTAGCATCGGCGACTAGGAACACCTCATTGCGAATCTCGTGTCGCTGAATCAACAAGCCAATAACCGAAATGAGATTCTCAATCGCCAGCAAACTTCGTTTGTTGGTCAAAGCCCCAAAAGGCAGCGGTAGTGGCAGTCTCGCAAGCCGAAGGAGCTTGGGTATGTTGCCCTTCGCTCCTCTGCCATAGACGAGGGTTGGCCGGAGAATAACGTATTGCCCGCCGCTGGCGGCGATATCGATTTCTGCGTTGAGCTTCGAACGGCCATAAGCTGTCGATGGCAGGCAGGGATCATTTTCGGTCAAGACCCGATCTGATGATGCGGCCGATTGCGCCGCGACCGACGATACAAATATCAGTCTTGCTCCGGCCCTCGCGGTCGCACGGGCTAAAGCCGCCGTGGCTTGTCGATTGATTTTTTCAAACAATGCTTCTTTCACGTCGTTAGACTGGTGAGCCAAAGCGGCGAGATGGATCACCACGTCGATACCTTGAAGCAGCGGCATCCAATCGACACCATCTGCCAAGTCTTTGATGAGCACCTGGTCAACCGAAGGGCTTAACGTCATCGGACGCCGAACGGCCGCAACAAATCTCCCAAGGCTGTGGCCCCGTGTATTGCTGCCGCCCTGCGACCTTGGCGCTGATGCGGGCGTGGAGCGTCAGACGCAATTTTGTCGCTAGCGCGATCTGCGTTCGCACCGCTTTTTCCCAGAGGACAATCTTGCTACCGACATACACCGTATCGCGGACCATCAATGTCGCCTGCACAAAGGAGATCAACAGCGGCAAATCGCTCTCGATGAACTGACGCGGGTCGCATGCATCAACGATCTCAGTAAACAGCTTGCGCTCGGCTTCGCTGAGATACGCGGGTGGCTTAAGCCGGGGTGGCGAACCATTGACGCTCAATGTGGTTAGGTCTGCCGCCGATCTTCTTCCTCGCTGCGCCATGTCTGACCCCTGAAAACCGTTTCCTGTTAGCCAAAACCGCCTCGGCTCCAATGTAAGAAAAAGTTGCCTTTTAGCAAAAATGAACGTCCCGACGGCTCGGGCTTGGTCATCGTGTTAAAAAAGATCAATGCCCCCATGCCCCCAGTCAAACCCACCCTCATGGTGGTGCTTCGTACGACAGGTCCGTCAACGTGATGGTTTGCGTTGGCATCATCACAACGCCGCCGCCAAGTTCAATACTGCCACCACCACCGACAGCAGTGACGCTGCATCGAAATTACTTCGCTGCCTTCGCTATCTCGGGCAACCGCTAAAGCAATGGTGCCACCGCTTTCGGAAATGCCGCTTTCGATGGGAGCAGCAATTGCGATGCCGTTGGCAGCATTAGCGAACGCAGGCTTGCTAAATTGCGACGTGACAACCTCGAATCCAGTGGCGGTCTGCATTTCCAGTGTGCCGGGACCAGCACCGACATCGATCAGATCAACAACCATGTCGGCCATTTGATCGCGGACGTTTGCGGTGTGATTGACGGGCAACCTACAACCTCAGAAAAGTACGGCTCGATGACGTTGTCGGCGTACTTGCCTGGTCATCGAGCCGCTAGGCGAGCAACACCTGCTTCAGACCTGTTTCGCCGTTTCGCGACGGCGCTCGACAAGATCGGCTGCATCTCTCAGCCGCTCAGCCAAGCGAATACGCTCTTCAGTTGAAAGCCGACCCGTCAATTTAACGGCGAGATCGACCACGCCGTGAACGCCAACAATTGCATCGTGATGATGCTCTAGAACGGACAGCGAAAAGGAGCAGAGCAAATGCCAGCCGCGCGCGAGAGCCTATAGGGTGCTTCGCCTCGAATATTCGTATTTCATCTTCGGTCCAAGTGGGCAATGCCATCCGACTTAGGAAGCTTGGGAAGCTTTATCCCGTGGCTTGGATCGTCGGCCCGGAAATTTTCGCTAAAGGCAAAGCAATGAATTGTAATAGCCGACGACTGCGGCATTGACCGGGTTCTACCTGCGCCGATTTGTGTTGGCGGTGATTGTCCGGCGAGCACTCGTTGGGGCCCCCCGTATCCGACGCAACTGATTTGCCGAATACTATCACGATTTTCCCCGTGTTCGGTTCTATTTCCGCACGGGCGATTTCGAGCGCGCGTTACGTCAGTGCGCCGGAAGGGCTGCCGACTCTTAGACATCTCAAGTTTTCCCGTGGGTCAATTTTCACGTGGGCCGCGTTGACAGCCCGCAAATCAGATTCCGGCCGTTGAGCGACCCCGGTTGGGACGCTCCACGCCAGGAACGGAGGTTTTACTGATTACTGCTGAGAGTGCTCGGGGTGGATGCGCCGACGGGCGACTAAGCATTGTCGGACATAGGCGCACGCCCGGTGCGGATCGTGGGTGATCTCGACGCCGGGCAAAAGAAAGGGCCAGGTGATGGTGATCAACCCAGCCCTAACAACCGCGTATCAGGATGGCATCGCCCTAGCTTCTCTCAATATCCTTAAGCGCCTCGGAGGCAATGAAAAGACCTTCAGTTGCCTCCTCCGTGAGCTGGCGCCTGATGGAATCATGAAGACGCTGAGCTATATCTGGCTGCTCGCGCTTTTGATGCTCGGAAATGTGTTGCCAAGCGAGTCGATAGGCCGAATTGTACGACTCAATCTTCTGCGCAATCCCCGCCATCTCTGCCAAGATCTCAATTCCAAGATGTTTCAGCGTTCCACCAAGCGGCGACCTGCGCACATCAAGTTTCTGTGTACCGCGACCGCGCTTATTCAGCCTGCTCGGGGTAGCGATTGAACTGCCTGAGTTTCCGTTGTCGTTCAGCGTGGCGATCCGG
>JBARNC010000081.1:0-1743 GCA_049802775.1 Pseudolabrys sp.
CTGCGCTTCTCCTTCTGATGCTTGGGGCCGTAACTACGGACCTCGTTTCACCATCAGCCTGAAGCGCAACACCCAAAATCTTCAGCTATCCACAACAACGCCGGCCGATTACCCCATCTTTGGGTCATTAGCGGACATTGGGCAGGCCCTTACCAGCCCACAGTAGAATGACAGGGTGATCCATAGCGCCGGGGGTTTTTTATTTCGGCTGTGATGGATAATCTGACGGCCGCTATACTCGGGTGAATGCGATGAATGATAGCTCCATTCGAGAGAAAGCAGCGCTTATTTGCGCCTGGATCGCTTTGATACTGGTCGGTTGCGTTGGTCTTGTGCTGGTCACGCTCGCCATCAACGGCTTGATGACTACTCACACAACCTATCCCCGGCATTCATCATGGCATGAAGATGTTTCTTTGAGATTGAAGTCGGTAGACTGACAGTCCGTAAAAATAACCCCAAGGGCGAAGTGCCATCGGGGTTAGTTAGTAGAGAGCCATGCTGGATATCCATTGGGAGGAGATATCCAGACGAAGAAAATAGACCTCAAAACCATCGAGCCATCTTTGATATGGATCAAGCCTCTTGCACAGATCAGCGGTGGGGGTATTTCTTTTGGGTTGAGGTGATTAAGCTGATGCTTGATGCCGAAGCGAATTGAACGAATAGCCTACGTGGACCGAGCCATTGTTGCCTGAACCTACCGAGGATGCATTAGCAAGGCAGCGGCTTGAGTTGGAAAACGCCAAACTCCTCAGTCGGCTGCAACACCTGGAAGCAGCGCTGAAAGCAGCTGCAACAGTTCTGGCTCCTTACAGCAACCGACTGAATGGCCGATGAATCCAAATGTCGGATTGTTTGAGATCCAAGCAATCCAGCAGATGTCAGATGATGACTTCGCGGAGTACTTGGAAAGCGCAGTAATCCACTTTTGCCAAAGTCACGCGCCCATGCCGCCGCATGTGTTCAGAGTATTGCTGATACTGCTGCGATATTCAGATGAGGAAGCCGACCTCAAGGAGATGCAGACCAGAGGCGAAGACACGAAGGACCACATCGCCTTCGCGATCAGAAGGCTAGCGCATTGGGCAACAATCAACTCCTGGCCGGTTGGAGCCTTCTTGTCACAGCGGCGATATGGGATAGACCCGCAAAGACTTTAGGAGGCCCACTGGTAGCCCTTGCATGGCCTGGGTGCAGGAGGCTGCAGAAGCAGTCCGGCCCTAAGAACCCTTAATAGAAAATCTGTCTAACAAGGGGGTCACTTGGTAATTGAGGGTCTGCGAGACGCGATTATTTTTGGGTGGCGCTTCGGCTGGCGCTTCGGCTCGCGCTGCACGCGCTACGGGCCCAATTTTCGCCAGAGCGTCAGGTGCCGACTTGGGCTGAAGTACAACTTGCGAGGTCATGTTGGGTGCTGGTGCTGGTGCGACGGCATGATGGGTGGTGACTTTCTCAGGCGAAATGCGCTCCAGCGTTGCATTCCCATAGAACAGCAACGCAATCACCGCCAAACCTACAAATGCCAAAAAGGAGAGAGCTGGCATTGCCTATCGCACTCCCTCTAAGAGGGGCCATAGATGAACGCCAAAACCTAACGTGACTACCGCGAACCAAACAGTGATCGCGGCGGTACTTAGCGTGGCGGTATGGACATTCTTCCACATACCGTCACGGTAGCGCCGAGCGCCTGCAGACCGGCACTTATACATTCGTATATTTCGGTATAGGTCGCGGCCAAGC
>JBARNC010000082.1:0-3331 GCA_049802775.1 Pseudolabrys sp.
CTGCCAGCGATCCCACAACTCCGTCTTCTCTGTCGCAGTGAAACCACGACGAAATTTATGACCCATCGCTACACACTCCAGCTTTCCATTTCAGGATAGAGTGTTGCGTCGACCGGTTGAGACCACCACCCAAAGCGGACATTAGATCACTGCAATACGACCTGTGGCTCCCCCTTTCAGTCTGCCCGTTTGACAAGGTACGATGCCTTGTCCTGAGCCCTCGAGGGCCGCATGAGACGGCGGGAGTTCATCACCCTGCTTGGCGCCCATCCGTGAGTTTCCAAATGGACTCTGAGGACGGCGGTCGGTCATCTCAAGAAGTCGGAGACACTATCATGGTGACCACTTCGCAGGACATCAAAACGCCGGCAGCGGAAAAGGCTAGCGATAGCGGGCGACTGATCAAGCGACTCAAAGCGGTCGTGGGAGATAGCTACGTTCTGACGAGCCCTGAGAGCACCCGACAATATCGGACAGGTTTCCGGTTCGGCTGCGGTCCGGTGCTGGCGGTCGTGCGGCCAGGGAGCCTTGTCGAACAGTGGAAAGTGCTCAATGGGTGTGTGGCGGCCAATAAGATTATTATTATGCAGGCCGCAAACACCGGGCTCACGGGAGGTTCGACTCCCGACGGCGACGACTACGACCGGGAGATCGATCATCGTCAGCACGCTTCGCATGGCGAAGGTGCATCTGATCGACGAAGGCCGGCAGGTGATCTGCCTTCCCGGCGCCACGCTCTCTCAACTCGAGAAGGTGCTCCGGCCACTTAAGCGTGAACCGCATTCCGTCATCGGTTCATCCTGTATCGGCGCTTCGGTCTTCGGAGGCGTCTGCAACAACTCAGGCGGATCGCTAATCCATCGTGGGCCTGCCTTCACCCAGATGACTCTGTTTGCGAGGATAGATGAGGCCGGCGAAATCCACCTAGTCAATCATCTCGGGGTCAAGCTGGGCAACGACCCGGAAACGATCCTCAAAAGACTCGATCAGGGTGACTTCAAGGCGACGGACATTGAGTGTAGTCCGGGCTGTGTCGCTTCCGATCACGGCTATGCCGATCATGTCCGCGTCATCGACGCCGACACCCCTGCCCGTTTCAATGCAGATCCCCGATGCCTGTTCGAAGCGTCGGGGAGCGCGGGAAAGGTCATGCTCTTCGCCGTCCGCCTCGATACGTTCGAGATGGAAGACCAGACCGCAGTCTTCTACATCGGCTCCAACGACACGGCGGAGCTCGAATCGATCAGGCGGCACATGCTGGCCAACTTCGAGTCGCTCGCGATTTCCGGCGAATATATTCACCGGGACGCCTTCGACGTCGCCGAAAAGTACGGCAAGGACACCTTCCTGGCGATTCAGTATCTCGGCACAGATCGGCTGCCGGCCCTATTCGCGATGAAGGCGTGGTTTGATTCCGTCGCCATGCGATTGAAATTCCTTCCCCCCGACCTAAGCGACAAGATAATGCAGGCGGTGAGCGAACTGTTTCCCGGTCATCTACCGAAACGCATGAAGGATTATCGCGATAAGTTCGAGCATCACCTGATGCTCAAGATGTCTGGCTCGGGAATCAAGGAAGCGCGAACCTATCTTGCCTCGGTTTTTCCTTCCGACCAAGGCGCGTTCTTTGAATGCAGCCCTTCAGAAGGTGAGAAGGCGTTTCTCCACCGGTTCGCCGCAGCAGGCGCCGCTGTCCGGTATCGTGCAATTCATCGTAACGAGGTGCAGGACATCGTCGCACTGGACGTTGCGCTAAGGCGAAACGACCGCAACTGGTTCGAGAAACTGCCGCCCGACATCTCGGCGCCGATCACGCACAAGCTGTATTACGGCCACTTCTTCTGCCACGTGTTTCACCAGGATTACATCATCACCAAGGGCCATGACACGATGGCTCTAGAGCACAAGATGTGGAAGCTCCTGGACGCGCGCGGCGCCCGGTATCCGGCAGAACACAATGTCGGCCACCTCTATGAAGCCGAACCGTCCCTGATCAATCACTACAAGACTCTCGATCCCTGCAACAGCTTCAATCCAGGGGTCGGCCGCAGCCCGCTCTCAAAAGGCGCTGTGAGCAACGGAGGACGCTACTTGTCGTCTGCAAATGGCTATAGCCAGCCTTCCACCGGACGAGAGAGGTACTGTATCAGCAGAGCCATTCAGCACTGACTGAACCGGATTTGGTCTGTACTGCAGCACGCTGTCCGCTTTGGGTCTTCAGCCGACAAACCTCCGCGAGCCGAAATCTGAATTTGTCCGCTGTTGTCCAAAAGCCGACAAACGCGGGTGCGGTCGGATTGTCCGCTTTGTGCCAATAAGCGACATCGTGCGTCGCGATCACACTGACGCCGCGTACCGCAGCCGCAACAGCCTCGCGCTTCACTCTGATTAATATCAATACCCGAACCCTCCCTATGGCCGATAAGACTTCGTGTCAGTAACACGCTCCAAGGCGCATCGAGGACCCACCTAACTCGCCATGTATCGTTTCCTCGCCGCTGTCACTTCACTAGCGCTTATTGTGGCCGCCGCACCCGTTGTGGCAGCGGATTGCACGGGCCACCCGGCTGCGCTTGGCACCAGCCGGGTACTGACAGTCGATCCAATGCAATTCCATCGCGTCGGCACGATGCAATACCCTGAGACCCTGCCGCTGCGCGACCACGAGGTGGTCCTCACCTTCGATGACGGTCCACTGTCGCCCTACACCGAGCGGGTACTTGACGCGCTACAGGCTGAATGTGTGCGAGCGACTTTTTTTGTCGTCGGCAGAATGGCCAAGGCTTACCCAAGCTTAGTGCGCCGGGCCTCTTCAGACGGACACACCATCGCGAGCCATTCGCAGGATCATCGCATTATCGGCCGGCGGCTGGCGGCGGCCGGCGCGAAACAGGACTACGAGACCGGCGTCGCAACGGTCGCGACGGTCCTGGGCAGCCGGAACGCCGTCGCGCCATTCTATCGATTTCCGGGATTGGGTCGCTCAGCGGAGGTCGAGCAATATCTCGCAACGCGCGGCGTCATGGTGTGGAGTGCCGATTTTCCGGCCGACGATTGGAAGCATATCTCGGCGAATCAAGTTACGGCGCGCGCGCTGGCGCGGCTCGAACGCAAGGGCCGAGGTATTTTGCTATTGCACGATATACAGCCGGCGACTGCGCAAGCGCTGCCAAGCCTGCTGCGCGAATTGCAGGCGCGACATTTCCATATCGTGCATGTGGTGCCAGCGGTGCGCGCAGCGACTATGCGCCGATCCGAACATTGAGTGCCGTAACGTCCGTTCTCGGTCATTCGCGACCTAGCTGGTCAAGGCCGAGGCTCGTACTTGTCC
>JBARNC010000083.1:0-15390 GCA_049802775.1 Pseudolabrys sp.
GCCCTGCCCAGTCACCGCAGACACCATTGGACAGGTTTGACGCTGTCGGAAAACGTCTCAATGCCATGGCGGGCGCCATTGGCACGGTACGCCCTGCCCTCGCCGACTTCTATTCCTCTTTGACCGATGAGCAGAAAGCCCGTTTCAATAACTTGGGGCCGCCGCCGCAGACAACGTCTCGTCCGGGATGACAATCAACGTCGCTTAAACAACATTGCTAAAAGCCCGGCATCCATCGGCCGGGCTTTTTTCTGTCAGCTGACATTTACCCCGCTGGTGCGGCCGAGAGTTGTGGCACAACCTCGCCAGATCAAAACCTCGGCGCGAGTGCATGCCCGCTTTGGGTCATTCGCGACCAATCCATTCGGTGCCAATGCCGGCCAATGTCCGCCGTTACTCCAATAGCGGACAAACGTTGGTACGGTCGAATTGTCTGCTAAGTGCCAAAAGCAGACATCCAAAAAGCACCTAAGGACCGAGCGCGCGTTGCGTATCGGCGAGGGCTTTCTCGCATGCGTCCTTGTCGCCGGCGGCGTCGGCTGCACGCGCACGTGCCATCGCTTGCGCAACAGCGTCAACCGTCTTAGGCGATATTTCGCCAAGTCTTTCCTCAACCGTAGCCATCGAGCGCGGTGTCGGTTGATCACTCATGCCGGCCCTGGCGCTCTCACCAGCATATGGCCCGGCGGCAGCTTTCGCTTCGAGCTTGGCGTCGATGCGGCCCTGCATGCGGCCGATGTCGTTCGAGCACGGGCCAGCATAGCTTGCCGATATTGACGCAATGAATGCTACGGCTACGGCAGTCCATGCCATCATTCGCGAAGTGATCATAGAGATCTCCCAATTGGCGTCATTACCCTAGCACATTGCGACCCGGCGGCGCGTGAGAAAAGGCACACAATCCGGCTCAGACGCTGATCAGGCCCGATGTCCGCTTTGGGTCATCGCGAGTCCGCTGTTATTCCAGACAAAGGCGGGTGCGGCCGGAATACCCGCTTTGTGCCCGAAGCGGACATTCCGCGAAATGACGTACAAAAATAGCAAGGCCGCCTCCGCCCACGCCCTCAGCCTTTCGCTCTCTGAACCTGGACAGCGACTGATTCAGTTTTTGCCTTGTGCAATTGCAAAAGGCGACCTTTTTTGTGGTGGACCAGCGAACGCCTGGGTCTCCGCGGCGTTGGGATCTTGTCGCGCAGATTGGAGGTCACCACTTCTGCGCCCACGAGGATTTCCGCATCGCCACAGGTTGAAGCCGTATCGATCACGCCGCGTCAAAACCATATTCACGCCTAACCTCGGTACTGGATGACCCCCGTTGTGCGGACCGTTTTTCCTGCGCTCGTCCTAACGCCATCGAAAGCACAGCCCATCCCGCCACCACCGGCAGCGAGCAGAGCGCAATAGCGCCGAGCTTTAGCCCCAATCCTTGCAGGCTGTCGAAGATCCAGCCGGACAACGCGTCGGAGCCGCGATAGACGACAACGTCGACCAGATTTTTTGCCTTGTATTTCTCTTCCCGGGTGACCACCGTGAAGAACAATTGGCGGGCAGGGTTCGCGATTGCGAAATGCATCCAGCGCTGCACAACCTGAATGGTCATGACAACAATAAGCGTCGGCATCACGGCCAATACAGCAAAGCCTACGATGTAGACAGCCGGCAGTGCTGCCGCCGCCAAACCAGTGCCGACTCGCTTGAGCAATTGGCCAGTGACCAGCACTTGCGTAATCAGCGTCAGCACGCTCACCGCAAGATCGATGCTGGCGAAGACACGAGTTTGCAGGCCGGCTGTCTTGACCGCGGCGGAAACGATGTGCGCCTGCTCGAAGTAGATGATGGTCGCGGCATAGGACAACAACGCGACCCAAACGCCGATACCCAACATATAAGGCGACCGCACCAGCTCGGGGATCGCAGCGAATGCGCTGCCGCCAATGTTTTCCGTCGTTGCTTCCGGTGCGGTGTGCGCAACCGCCGCATGCTCAAGGCGGTAAACGCAAAACACCGCCACTTCAAGGAATACCGCGGCTGCAATCATCAGGTTGACCGGGCCCAGAGGGACCGAAAGCCAAATCGTGATGATCGGGCCCAACAATGCACCCGCCGTGCCGCCGGCGCCTATAAATCCAAACAATCGCTTTCCCTGTTCGGAGGTGAACAGGTCAGCCATGAACGACCAGAATACCGCTACAGCGAACAGGTTGAAAACGCTGACCCAAACGAAAAATACGCGCGCGATAATGGCGGTCTCGATATCGAAGGTCAGCAGCACCCAGAACAATATTAGATTAGCGACAAAGAAGTGGTAGACGATCGGGATGAATCGCGCGCGCGGCAGCCGGGCGACCAAGGCGCCGTAAAGGGGCTGTGTTACGAGCAGCGTGACAAAGGTGGCGGTGAACAGCCATGGCAGGTTCTTCACTCCGCCGGCGATACCCATCTGGTCGCGCAGCGGCCGCAAGACGTAGTAGCCGGCGAGCAGCGCAAAGAAATATGCAAAAGACCATAGCGCGGCCGCGCGCTCCTGCGGTGTCGCCGGCAAGACGCGTCTCAGCCAGCGTTCAAACGAATTCATGGCAATGAGAGTTTCTGCTTTAGCTCTGCCGCCGTTACTTGTTGACCATAGCCCGGTTGGCCGCGTTGAAAGCGCCGCGCGTCGGCAAGCGTACCGACGGCAACCGGGTCAAATCCGGCATCGCGTACGAGAGCTGCCGCGACCTGCACGGCCTGCGGATCATCGCCGGCGATCGGCACGGCAAGCTTCGGATCGGGGCGGTTCGCCTCGCGTGCAAAGACCATGTACGATATCGTGTTGAATGCGCGCACGACGCGCACACCCGGAAAATATTTCTGCGAGGTCACGCCGATACCATTTTGTTCGACTTCGTCGGCGATAGCACCATCTCGTGCCGACACCGCGTTGCAGGCATCGAGCATGACTTTGCCTTTCATTGCGGCGGAATAGTCCTTGCCGATCTGCGGGATCGCGCCGTAGGGCACTGCGATGAAAAGGACGTCGCCAAACGCGATCGCTTGCTCGACGGAGCCGGCCTGTGCAAGATTGCCAAGCTTCGTCACCATGTCCTTCAGCTTATCCGGGTGGCGCGACGAGAATAATACGGGGTGGCCACTCTTGACCCATAAGCCGCCGATTGTGCCGCCAATATTACCTGAACCGATAATGCCGATACGTGAAGGCGAGCTAACTTGGCCGGATAAGCGAGCCGGTTGCAAAATTGCGCCCAGCAGCAGGACGCTGCCCATACCCAGCAAGGCGCGACGGTCAGGTTGCATGAATTTTTGCTTACGCATCGATGAACTCCCGGGTAACGAACGTTCCATTTCCACATCCTTGCAATGGATTACGCTGGAAGCTTCTCACGGTTGCGTGAGGCTAGATTTGTGGTCCGTCCATTTAATCCCAAAAGCTGATCCCCGCACGAGCGTTTGGCTGGAATTTCCTCGGCCTCGACAAACCCTCTATTTATCTAAGCCTGCAGAAACGTCGGCTATATTATATTGCCAGGCTGAAGGCCTCGCGACCGAGTGCGATCCGCAGGTGGAAAGGATCGTACGGTGAAAAGTGACTATATGAACAAGCGGTTGCGAAACAGACGTGAATTCAATGGACTTTGCGTGGCGCTTGGCTCGTCGCTCCCTTCCGTCGGCGCAATGTTTGCGGCGCTATCAAGTGCATCGGCTCGTGCTGCGGCTGCTGGCGTGGCTTCGAACGGTGTAGGGCGCACGGTAAAGTTCCACGACGGAACAATAGTCCCGGCTCTCGGTCAGGGCTCTGCGCGTCTCGCGCAAGGAAGACATTCGGAAGCCGTTGAGGAAGAAGCACTGCGCACAGGCCTTTCGCTCGGAATGACGTTGATTGACACGGCGGAGATATACAGCGGTGGCCGCTCAGAGGAATTGATCGGCCGCGTGATTGCCGGTCAGCGCGACCGTGTATTCCTGGTCTCCAAAGTGTGGCCCAACCACATTACGGGAAACGGCATCGCGCGGGCTTGCGAGGCAAGCCTAGCCCGTCTCGGCACTGGTCATCTCGATCTCTACCTGCTGCACTGGCCGAGTCGAGATACCGGCCTATCCAGTATTGTGGCAGCGTTCGAAAGTCTACGCGCCGCGGGGAAGATTCGCGCCTGGGGCGTTTCCAACTTTAAGGTCAGTGACATGGAAGAACTCTTCCGTGTTTCACACGGCGATCGCTGCTCGACTAATCAGGTCCTTTACAACGTCGGCAGTCGCGGCATCGAGCGTGACCTACTGCCATGGTGCGAGCGGCACGGCATGCCAGTGATGGCCTATTCGCCGCTCGGCGGCCCCGGCACCAGCCTGTTGCGTGACCTCACGCTTGCACGTGTCGGCACAGCGCACGGCTGTTCGGCGGCCGCGATCGCGCTGGCCTGGGCCATCCGCAGTGGTAACGTCATTGCAATTCCCGAATCCGGTTCGGCCGCGCATGTAAAGGAGAACGCCGTCGCACTTTCACTGACACTGACCCCGCAAGAACTTCAAGCTGTGGATGCCGCCCATCCACCGCCCAACCGCTAAGAACGAAGGGTATTGTTTGATTTACCACTGAAATGTCCGCTATTAGCGGACTGGATCTACTGAAATTTTCACCTTTTTAGTGATGGCCAACACAGCGGGACCAGAGGGGCCGCCCTTATTGTGACAATCACCCGAGAAGCAACGGTTCCTAGGGCAAACCTAAGTTAGCGGAGACTAGCCATGGCCGAGCGTACCTCACCCCAGATATTCGGATTGGCGCTGACCGCCGTATTTGTCGGCATGCTCGTATTGAGCGCAGTCTCCCATTGATTGCTGCGTTGTAATCTCGACGCAGATGCTCGCAGAGGGGGAGCAAAATGCACAGAATCATCGCTGCATTATTTACTGCCGCCGTAATAGCAGGATCAGCATCTGCATCCGATAAGATATCTACGCCCGACAAGATAGATGTCATGCGTCCGGTAAGGGAATTCGTTGACTCCTTTAATAGGGGTGACGTGAAAGCCGCCTGTGCCAATCAATCGACCATCATTGATGAATTTCCACCGTACCTATGGCAAGGCGCTACGGCATGTGCAGATTGGTCTAACGATTTCGATGCCTTCCGCGAAAAGAACCGCATCGTTGACCCAAAAATAACATTGGGATTGGGCCAGCATGTCGATGTCATGGGAGATCGCGCTTATGTCGTGGCCCCAGCGCATCTCACCTTCAAACAGAATGGAAAGCGGGTTAGCGAGCGCGATCCACTCTTGACGGTGAGTCTGCAAAAGATCGCGGACACTTGGCGCATCGCGGGGTGGGCGTGGTCAAAGCGCTAGCGGAGGCATGATTGATGGGCGCCCGCTTCTCGAGCGGACGACGTCATTGATGGCCGAACAGTGATCCCCGCTCACGGACCACGCGATATGCCCATATGGGGAGACCGGTTTAAAGAATACGATGCAGAATTGGCGGTGTTGGTCTTAAAATTTAACGCCCCAATAGATTCCGAGGCGTTTGTGCGGGATAGGATACTCGCACTCATCCGTTACATTTCTAGTCTCCAAGTGAACTAACATGCCTGTCCCGCTGAGGAATGTCCGCTTTGGGTCATTCGCGACCTAGCTGGTCAAGGCCGACATACTTGTCCGCTGTTACTCCAAGAGCGGACAAACGCGGGCGCAGTTGGATTGTCCGCTAAGTGTTAATATCGTGGTGTTGGCAGATTTCTTCTTTCTCTTCCCACCCCATCACCAAAAAAATTAACTATTGCGCCCTACATAGCCGCTGGGCGTTGAAGTCCCCACTTCTGCTGGAAGCTGAGGACATGATCGAATTTTTCAAGAAGCCTTGGTGGGTTGGGCCGCTGGTCGCCGGCTTGGCATTTGGTCATCAGGGCACAACCAAGCCCGCGGGCCCAGCCGGCGTTACCGGCTACGAGAAAATCAACAATCGGGGAACTTTGCCCCGGAATGGCAGCGTCGTCGTCATTGCGACCTGCCCTACCGGCAAGCGGGTGATTAGCGGCGGCGGTCATGTCGTGCCCAGTTTTGTCGGCACCACAGATTTGTCGAGACCGGACGGCGATAACGCTTGGCGGGTGCATTTCAAGAGCAACGGTGGTAGCGGCAACGCTACGGTCTATGCAATCTGCGTCACAGCCAACTAAGGCTCACTTCCCAGCTGATCAAGCCCGCTCGTAGGGTGCGGTCGGATTGTCCGCTTTGTGCTAAATACGGACGCCTGAGTCCGCGCTCGGACTTAGGCGATAATCACCAGCTCAGTTCTTCATCGACACGAACGGCTCCTGCACCTCACCCGATTTGTAGCGTGCTGGGTACAAAATAACCTGTTTGCCGGCTTGCTTGAATTGTTCAACGTCGTTACCGACGATACCGCGATACTGAACATAGAGAACGCGCGGCTCGGCCCATTCGCCTCTGGCGCCAAACTTGATATCGCCGACGACCGTTTTGAAATCCGAACTGCGGATATAGTCGGCAAGCTTCTGGTCATCTGTCGAGCCAACCGCGTTAATCGCCGCCTCGAGAATCTGCACCTCAGAATAGGCAAAGGGTGGGATGTATATCCCGAGCGGATCAACGCCGGCCTGCGCCGTACGCTCGCGGTATCGCACAAGAAACTGTTCGATGCCCGGAAACTTCATTGTCGGCTCAGGAACATAAAGATCATAGCACACGATGTTGTTGAGCGTCGGCCCCAGTTTCTGCTTAAAGGCAGCAAATTGCAGACCGATCATGCCGCCGCCGACCAAGCGAGCGCTGAAGCCAATTTCGTGGATGGAGTTGATCATGCCGACGGAATCCGTCGGGTAGGTGGCCATAAAGAGCAGATCGGGGTTAGTTGCTTTGATCGACCTTATGATCGGCGTGAAATCGACCATACTCGACGGATAGGCGCGATCATAAACAATCTTGATTCCAGCTTGCTTGGCATTCTCGCGGGCGCCCTCGAGTGCAAGCTTCGGATATTCGGCGTCGGCGCCGACCAGCGCAACGGTCTGCGGCTTTGGCTTCATCGCCGCGGCTATCTCAAAAAATCCTTTCGAAAGCTCGAATTTTGCATTCGGGCCATTCGGCTGCAGTTGGAAGTACCGATTGTATTTAAATTCGTCATTGGCCGCGAGCGCGAAGAGCGATAGGAACAGTTTCTTGCGCTGGATCACAATCGGCATGGCCGCCGCCGTCGGCACGGTCGCATAGCCTGAGAGAAGCAGATCGACTTTGTCGACATCGAGCAACTTCGTATAGATCGAAGGTACCGCTGATGGATTGGACTGGTCGTCATAGAAGACTAGCTCGACCTTGCGTCCAAGCAGGCCGCCACGAGCATTAATGTCTTCAGCCCAAATTTGATAGGCAAGCAAGGCAGCTTTGCCGCCTCCGGCGAGGCCGCCGGAAAGGGCCATGCTGAAACCGATTTTAATTGGATTTGCAGACTCTGCAGCAGCAGGGATTGCCATCGCTGCGAGAGCCGTTCCTGCGATCGCCAACGTCTCGCGACGAGTAACATGACCAGCCATTCTAACTCTCCCCAAATATGAGTGTTTCAACGCTTATTGTTTTTCTTGATTGTTTAAACCGTAGATTGACCCGCTCTTCGGGACCTTGAGATAAGTCAAAGCGGCCGCCTAATGTCGCTAATGGGTCAAAAGCAGACGTATCGGCTTCGAATTGCAACGGACATTGGGCCCCAATGCCAAGTTGTGTAGCCTTCGAGGACATTGAGCCATGAGCCAGAAAACCTTCACGATAATAGCCAGCGTGATCTTTGGAGTAGTGACGCTGCTCCATGTGTTACGAATTTTCTTTGGTTGGCCGGCCGTAATCGGCGGCTGGACGGTGCCGATGTGGTTGAGCTGGATCGGTCTCGTCGTCGCCGGAAGTTTGAGCTACTTCGGAATAAACCTCACCGTGCGTGGCTAACGCGAAGCAGACTGCCTTACGTCGAAACGGGCGCGCGGGCATTGAACGGCGCGATTGGTGTGTCCGCTTTGGGTCATTCGCGACCTAGCTGGTCAGGGCCGACGCTCGTACGGACACCCGGGGGTGCACGAACGGACAAAGCCGCCAGGCGGATGGGGGTGCCTGACGGCTTCGCACTTGGAGGTTCGGACAGCGGGGGACCACTGTCCGATGTGATGATGCTATCGGTTTGATGCGACTCACAACTCGCTCATTAAGATAAAGCATCAACCTTAAATTCCAGCGCTGAGTTCGAGCCTCACAAACCTTTGTCCGCTCTTGTCCAATAGTGGACAAAATGGTGCGTCGCGGCGAATGAAGCTAAGTGCCAAAAGGCGACATCCACGCTGGACCAAGGTCGGCTTTCCTGATGCCTCAGTCCTCGCCCATTTCGCCAATATGGTGCTGGGCGTAAAGCTCAAGGCCAAGCTTGGCAACGAGATCGAGCTGGGTCTCCAGGAAGTCGATATGACTTTCCTCGTCCGCCATCAGCTGCTCGAACAGGTCGCGCGTCACATAATCCTTTGCTGAATGACAATGTGTGGCGGCCTCTTCGTAGAGCGTGCGCGCTTCCATCTCAGCCTTTAAATCGCGCTCGAGCACTTCCTTAACATTTTGGCCAATATGAAGGGATTCGAGGGTCTGCATGTTGGGAAAGCCGTCGAGGAAGATGATGCGCTCGATAAGTTTGTCGGCATGCTTCATCTCCTCGATTGATTCCTTCCGCCATTGCTTGGCAAGCGCCTTGTATCCCCAATTGTCCAACAGCCGGTAATGCAGCCAATATTGGTTCACTGCGGTGAGTTCATGCCGTAGTGCTTTGTTCAGGTAATCAATAACTTTAGGATCGCCTTTCATTGGCCGCGCTCCTATGGCTTGAGAAACTCATAGTGTCCCTGTCTGTCTCAAACGGGAACATTTAATAACTTAACTGCGCGAGGCTCTGCAGTCGAATTTAATTCCGAACTGGGTTGCCTCCGTTCAAGAAGCCCACACAGGCGCGGTTGTGTCACGCCTGTTAAGTGACAAAAATCAGCCAATCAGTCCTTCCTATCCGTCGGGACATCTTTATCCAACGATCGCTGCATTCTGATGTCGCTTCCGCCAGCAGCCCTCACGACAGGGCGCCATGGGCACCAAGCACGCCGGCCGCAATCGCAACGCCTGAAATCGTAAGTGCCACCGCATGCAGCCTGATCGCTAGCGCGAAGGCGTGCTCCTTATCGCGCCGGGCGTAATCATGAAACAGGCGGTGGACGATAAATGGCTCGAGCACGAACACCATCAGCGCGAACACAGTCCAAACCACGACCATCAACCCAAGCCACCAGAATGTCGGATCGAGTAGGCGCGCCCAGGACCCCAGTTTGTTCAACATATAGAAGCCTGACATCCCGGCGAGCAAAATCGAGAAGCGCGCCTGCGCGGCGAAACGGCCCTCGAACGCCTCAAAGGCAGTGAGCGCCGCGTGCGCGTCGGGCAAAGCACGGGCGCGCGGCAGCACTATGGTGGTTACCATCGCCACGCCGCCGATCCAGTGCACTAGTGCGAGCACGTGCAAGGCGCGGGCAAACGCAAAATCGTCAATCATCATACTGGCGGAGCCGAACAAGCACGCCGCCGCCTGTCAAGCGGCACGGCAAGCGACTTCAAGCTCGGGTCAAAAGCAGACGTAACCGCATGTCTGCATGAGGTCCGCTCCTACCCCAAAAGCGCACATTCGCGGCCACGGTTGGAATGGCTGCTAAGTGCCAATAGCGGACATTCCCTCACTCATTCGATTACCTCGTCGGCGCCGGTGAGCAGCGGCTTCGGCACGGTGAGACCCATCGCCTTCGCAGTGTTGAGATTGATCACCAGCTCGAATTTAGTCGGTAGTTGCACGGGAAGCGTGGCTGGTTTCGCGCCGCGCAGGATGCGATCGACATAGGAGGCCGACCGCCGAAACTCGTTGGTAAGATCGATTCCGTATGAGATCAGCCCACCTTCCCGCGGCACAACACTGATATAATACATGAACGGCACTTTGTGCCGCATCGCCAGCTCAACAATTGCCTTGCGATGGACGGTCATGAAACTGTCCGTCATGGCGATGAGGCCGCTGTCCGGCTCTCGTCCAAGGTCTGAGATGACCTTTTCGATATCGGCTTCGCTCTGCACGGGCGCCGAAAATGGCTGCACGCCGAATTTTTTTCCGGCAGCTTCCAAGGACTGAAGATAAATTTCCGTATAGGGGGCTGTTTGCGGATTGAACATCACTGCGACCCGGGTCAGGCCGGGTGCGACGTCCTTGAGCAGATCCAGCCACTTTCCCCCTATCGTCGGCTCGAGATTGATAAAGCCGGTGATGTTGCCGCCGGGGCGGGGCAGGCTCTCGACAAAACCTGCGCCGACCGGATCGGACACAGCCACGAATACAATCGGAATTGTCTTTGTCTCCTGACGTACCACCGTGGTGACTGGCGTCGTATTGGACAGGATCACCTCGGGGTGCAATGCCACCAGCTCTTTTGCAAACTTGGACGCACTATCGAAGTCGCCCGAGGCCCATCGAAGATCGATCCGCAGGTTGCGGCGCTCCTCCCATCCCAGTGCCAGAAGCTCTTGCTTGAATGCCGCGAAGCGGGTTTGGGCTTCAGGGTCGTTTTCAGCGTAGCCCATCAACACGCCGATCCGTCGCATTCGCTCCTGCGCGTAGGCCATTAATGGCCACGCCGCTGCCGTACCAACGAGAAGTGCAACGAAATCGCGCCGCTGCATGTGCAACCCCACAAGGACCACGCCTTATGCAACAGTTATAGGTTAGCACTTTGCGACCCTAATGTCCGCTTTGGGTCATTCGCGACTTAGCTGGTGAAGGCCGCCGCGCATACTTGTCCGCTGTTACTCCAATAGCGGACAAATGCGGGTGCGGTCGGATTGTCCGCTTTGTGCCAAGAGCAGACATCGCACCTTTGGGCCGCTTGAAAAAAGAGAGGCCACTAATTGAAGCGGCCTCAATTGACGAACAATACTCTAAACTCGCTTTTAGATCGGATTGTCGATCACCATTACCGGCGTGTTTTTATCGGCCTGCATTTGGATTTTATCAATGTTCATCGTGTCCATAGAAAGCGGGCCCACAGAAAGCGTCGAGCTATTCGTGTTTTTCCCCACCTGAATTGCGAGATTCGCAAATAACCAGCCTAAGTGACGCATCGGACCGATCTCCCAATCGAACGGTACGCGTCACACTAGGAAAAAGACATTAAGTCCCCGTTTTAAAAGATGATTGCCAAAATACTAATCGCAGTAACGTAAAAGGAAACGCCAGGTTTTTCGATCAGGCGGCGACGATGGCAGCGATGCCGCTTCTTGCGTCAGCGCGGCCCCCACACTCATCGGGTCCCGTGGCTACTTCGCGCACAATTTGTCGAGCGCCGAGAGCGTCGATCCAATCTCCTGACCGACTTGGGAATTCGGATTGATGTCCTGAAGCCCGTCCATTAACGCGACATATTCGGGACCCAGTTTTTTCGCCAATTCGTCCATTTTCTGATACAGTTCATCGGCCATCTTGGTATCTTTTGGGTCCGCCTCCTCGATCTGGTCACCGAGCTTAGAAATATCGCAATAGGTCTGGGTCTTGACCTTGTCGCCGCTGATAATATTGAGAACCTTTTGCGCGTCCGCCTTGGTCACCTTCGCAGCGCTCGGCGGTTGCGCTTGCGCACACACCGGCACGGCGGCGATCACCAGAATAGCAACAATCAACTTCAGCTTCATGAGGACCTCCTCTGGTAATGCCGCCTGCGATGATGGTGCCTGATCCAAGGGTTACAATATAAAAACTCCATAAATTCTTGCTTCCGCCGTGGAACATGCAGGAAAGTTTCTTGTCGACTGAACCGTGCCGATGTTTCGATTGTGACGTTTCTCCCATACGACTTGGCCCGGCTCTCCGGCGTGATGGCCGACCTCAGGGCCACATGTATATGTGTATATGTGGCGCGATCTACGAGGTAATCAAAACTACAGGTCCATCTAGGGAACCGCGCAATGAGCACCACGAGCCCGATACCAAACACGACATTGAGCGCGATCAGTCTTTTCATGGCCCGGGATTATCCCTTCGACCGAGCTGTGGCTCATATATGAGTGTCGCCGGGGCGACGCCGGTTCAATTGTTGTGGCTTCAAATGAGGGGCTGAGGACGGTGATCCCCAGGACCGTCCTTGAACCAAATCCGCTAACGTACGACGTAACAAGATTGCCTGTTACGGACAGAGGGTTGAAATGCGAGCCAAAGGGTTTAGCCAGATCGGGCCTGCCTTGCTGCTTTCTGCGGTCCTGATTGCGGGATCTGCGTCAGCCTATGACGCCTACGACTCGAATAATTGCAACGGCGTCGATTGGGACGACAAGCGCGCCTTGGTCGTGTCGAAGGTGACGGCCCATCCGCGCGTCAACTTCATCAAGAGCCCGTACGACGATGATTTTAAGGCGACAGCCTGCCCCGCGGCCACCGCGGTTTGCCGGAAAAAGTCCTACCTGGTTATGGGCGACCTCGTGCTCGTTGGCAAGGCGCAAGGCGATTTCAACTGCGTCGCCTACCAATCGCCACTAGCGAAAAGGCAGATTTGGACCAGAGGCTGGCTGCCGAGCGCGGCGCTGACGCCAGTCGCGCCGATGGCGTCGCCGAAAACATCGGATTGGATCGGCACTTGGTACCGTCCGGGCGGCAGCATCGAGATCAAGAACGGCGACGGCGGCAAGTTGCACGTTGAAGGCGAAATGATTGTTCCGGGCGCGCGTGACGTTCATACCGGCGAGATTCAAGCTCAGGTCATGCCCGAGAAAGACACCATCGCCTTCGTGGACGACGGCAGCATTCCGTTCGAGAAGACGGACGAGAGAGGATGCCGGGTGCGGATGCAGCGCATCCGCCCGTGGCTGCTGGTCGAGGACAATGACGGATGTGGCGGCGCCGGGGTGACGTTCACCGGGCTTTATCGGAGGAAGAAATAAGACGCCCTTCGTTAGTCCTTCGATGGCCCGCGAGTCCAGCACGATGTAATAGCGATGTCCGCTTCGGGTCATTCGCGACCTAGCTGGTCGAGGCCGACGCTCGTACTTGTCCGTTCTTACTCCAATAACGGAATAACGGACAAACGCGGGTGCGGTCGGATTGTCCACTTGCCAAAAGCGGACTTCAAATCTAATTCAGTTCCATAGAATAAGTTATCTTGATCCCCAAAGTGATTCGGTAACTTGTAGCCACCGCATTTCCAGCTAGGTTTGACATTGGGCCTTATTGTTTTGCGAGGCCGGCGCGCTCGACGATTTCCTTCCACATCGGCGCTTCGCGCACCATGCGCGTATGCAGAACGTCGGGCCCTTCGAATTTCACCATAAAGCCGGCCTTGAGCATTTTCTCCTTAATTTCTGGCTTCGCCAGGATGACGCGCGTCTCATCCGCGAGGCGCTTGATGATGCCCGCAGGCGTGCCAGCGGGCGCCAGGAACATCTGCGAGGTTTCGACCACTGCATTGGGAATACCGGCCTCCGCCATCGTTGGAACGTCGGGCATGTCCTGCCAATGTTCGCCGCCGGTTTGCGCCAGCGCTTTCAACGTGCCGGACCGGATGTGGCCGATCAGTCCGGCAATGCTGACCGCGGCAATGTCGGTGGTGCCGGCGAGCGCGGCCTGCAGCGAGGGCGCCGCGCCGTTGAATGGAACATGCGTCATCTCGATATCGGCGCGCAGCTTCAACAACTCGACCGCGAGCTGTGAGACGCTGCCGAGGCCGGGCGAGGCATAAGTGAGCTTGCCCGGATTGGCTTTTGCTTTCGTGATCAGATCGGCGACGCTGACAATGCCAGAGGCCGACCGGGTAATGATGGCGTTTGGCGCAGCACCGAGATAGGCAATAGGCGCGAAATCCTTGAGCGGGTCGTAAGCGACTTTAGCGACGCTCGGATTGATCAGCACCACAACGGTGACGACCACCAGGGTGTAGCCGTCGGGCGCGGCGCGCGCGCCGGTGGCGAGCCCGATATTGCCGACCGAGCCGGCGCGGTTCTCGACAATGACGCTCTGCCCCAGTTTCGGCGCCAGCTCAGCGGCCAACAGCCGGCCGAGCAGATCATTGGGCCCGCCGGGAGGGAACGGAACGATAATGGTGATGGTGCGCTCGGGCCAAGCGGCGCGCGCGTCGCCTGTCACTAGGACCGCCAGCACCATCGCCGCAGCGCCGATTAGATGCGGGATAAATCGAACGAGGTGTTGAAATTTCTTCGTCACGTGTGCGTCTCCCCTATGCACGCAGGCTCGTTGATCGGCCTTCGTTAAGATTCCCCGTGGACCGTTGACTGCAGCGGACCATAAGAAAGTGGTCAAGCCGAGCGACTTCACGGGCAACATAAGCGCAGGAACCGACCTGAAGACCATCCGTCTTCCACCAAAATAAAGTGCCAATAGCGGATATCTTCGATGTCTGCTGTTTCAGAACCCTTCAACGGCAACGAGATGATCTGTTGCAGCCGGCCGCCGCATTGCAAGCAGTGGCGCGTATTCCGGTGAATTGTACCAAGCTTTGATGGAAGCCATGTCGGGAAACTCAATCACAACAATCCTGTGCGGTTGCCACTGACCTTCTAAAACTTCGTGTGGCCCACCTCGAACTATAAAACGACCACCAAACCTGGCGATCATAGGCAGAACCTGTCGTTTGTACTCATCGTACGTTTTATGGTCCCTGATATCCGTATCGGCGATCACATAGGCGGGCATGACTGCGGCTCCCAAAGCTTGTGGACGGACGGAATCTCCTATGTGCGCAGTTCTTCTGCAATGGGTCAAAAGCAGACATGGCAGCCGTGCGCAATTGTTCAATAGCGAACAAACGCGGGTGCTGTTGGATCGTCCGCAAGTGCCAGCAGCGGACATTCGAGATGATCTGCGCGAAACAGAAAGTCCGCCTCGCAGGCGTCTCTCCGAAATTTAAAACAGCAGCTCGAATCAACCGGCGACGGTCTCGACGTTTCTTTATGTTTTCTCGCGGTTTGTAGAGAGAAAATTAGTCCAAAGCATGTATCCGCCAAACAGAACTAGAAAGCACCCTACCATTAGCACTGAGAAGCGAGCGCCAGCCTGGGTCTGATAAATCCATAGGTTCAAATAAAGACCTGCAACAATCAAAGCTAAATACAAAATCAGAGTGATCGTCCGACGCATGTTGGAAGAATAGGCCGCGATGATCTAAGCCGCTACGCCCACCTTATTTGAATTGACCCACTACCCTAATTTGACACGCTCATGTCTGCTCAGGTGTTTTGATCGGGCGGCTACGACAGCTGCCCGGGCACCCGATGTTCCGCCTTAGGGGCCGGGGCAGAGATCTAAGGCGGTGCAGATATAAAG
>JBARNC010000084.1:0-16199 GCA_049802775.1 Pseudolabrys sp.
GATGGTCGTAGTTGACGGGCTGCGCCAAAGAATTTTCTGGGCACTGAAGCCTACGCCACCAGGCCCAATGACACCACTTGCCACTTGCCACTTGCCTCCTCGCACGGCGGCGAAGCTCGCGTGGCCCGCTATCGAAGCGGGGGATGGGCGACGCGTCGCGTCGTGCCTTTGTTGAGGGCATATTTTGCGGCACATCCGGAGATTCCACCATTCTGGCGAAGACACCACTTTAATTTCGCCGTAGGTAGACGCCAGCCGTAAACGTATTTTAGCGCTTGCGCCCACCGGCTCTTCTGCCGCGCATCTTCTGGACCAGCCGACGCCTCGATTAATATTCGAATTGGATGAGATTTTCTCTGAATCGACAGCTTAGATATTTCGGCAATTCGCCGCGTTGCCTTCTTAGCTATTCGCCTCGAGCGAAATTCGAGAAAAACCTGATAAACGTCGGTCAAATATTTGTATATTCCAAACCGGCGCTTTCCTGGTCGAATGTCACTCCTATGTCGCGCAGCTGATTTTTTTAATGTTCTGATTATTTTCCGGAGATATTCGTCGGTGATTCTGGTGCTCATTTTCGTGATTTCGAGTTTGATTAGTTCAGCTCTTTCTTCGTCATCAAATTAGTGTCGTTCATAGGTCGCTCTTGAGGCGAAAAGTCCTCCATTTGAGGCGAAAATTCGGGAAGTTATTTTCCGGCTGGCGCCGCCCTGATTGGCAAGATTGGGTGTTTCCCGGTCAGGGCCATGACTGATGGCAAAGTTAGGCAATTGCCATGAGTTTCGTAGAAAATTTCCAGATCACGCAGAAAGTTTAATCCAATGAAATATTCAAACGTCAAAGCGTGGGTAATTAAAGCTATTGCCCAGGAGGAAACACACCCCTCCCATCAAATGTGGAAAGACGAGCCAAGCGCAGAAATAATAGCCGACGAACAATTAAAGAGAATCCGTTTTCTGCGAAAGCACGGAAAAGCGGATCCAGAGCTATTATTAATTGCTGACTGTCTCGAGCAGTGTGAACGAAGAAATCGATGTTGCTCCGGTGCATGCCGGGAATGTGGTCGGCTATTTCAACGATTTTATGTTAGGCGATCAAAAAAGCCGATCCGGAATATTATTGCTCGCGAAGGAAAAGAATTAATTGGTATCTGTATAATTCCATCATCCCCGCTTGTCCGTCCCGGTCAATTAAAACATTTTTCGATTGCCAATTTTCAGCGGCGAATAAAAGCGGCACTTGATACCGCTGGTGTAAAGTCCGGAATTGGCGGCATTGATTTTTCTTTCAACGAAGACCGCGACCAAGATTGGCAACCATTTATTTGTCTGCATATTTATTTTATTTCGTCAACCGATGACAGAGAGAAGCTGCGGCGAACTCTCAAAAAGATTTTTCCTAAGACCGACGAAGTACGTCGACCTATTAAATTACCTTTATTTCACAACATACCTTATCGTCGTTCATACAGCCTGAAAATGACTTTCAAACGCCGCATCAGCTATTACAAAATGCGGAAAGAAAACCCGACCAAAAAAAGCAGAAACACATCAACTGATAAATTACGCGTTGATCAGCGCATTGAGTTATTTAAATATCTCCACAAAATTGGTTTTGCAGCTAGAGTTGTGTTCCGTGGGTTGAAACCAGAAATCTCTAGTTCAACAGTGAGATTTCGGAAGGCGCGAGACCGTATCAGCTGAATTCAAGGAATGACCAAAAGATGCCAAGGAATCGCTCCTAGACGCCTCAAAAAGGATATTTCAGAGAAAATAGTGACTACGCTGCACTGGTTGGCCCAGTTCCAACTACTCACTACTCACCTATTATTTAAACTTAGACGACGAGCGTGATTGAAGTGAGTAGTGAGTAGTGAGTAGTTGCGATAAGAAGTCCAAGCAATCACCCCGCTTCCTCCATTTTATGTATTTTTGCTTCCCCGTCAGTTTTAGCAGTACGCAATGCCGTTGTGATCGAATGGCGTGCGCACATTACCCGCTACTCTCTCTTAATCTCAGTCATCAGGAATTGTGAAGGGGCAGGCGCAACTCGTACCAAAAGTTTGCCGAAATTCTCGCCACGCAGGAGGCCGATGAGCGCGCGTGGCGCAAATTGCAGCAATCAATCAGAGGTTTCTACGAGAACACCGCTCAATCAGATCCACGCGAGCGGTGAGCCAACGGTTCCTTGATAATCAGATTTCAGAATTTCACTGAATCAAAGAATGCCAATGTCAGAAGAACGAGCACAGACAGCGCCGACCCTGTTTTTGTTGATGGCGCAGTACAACGGTCGAACCGTGGTGCCGCTCGACCAAGTGTGCCGTGACTTTTTTAGCCATCTCACGGTGCAGAAGCTTTTACGCAAAGCGCTCCGCGGCGATATCGCCTTGCCGATTGTGCGGATCGAGACGAGCCAGAAAGCCCAGCGCGGCGTCCACCTTGTCGACCTCGCCGCTTATATCGATAAGCGGCGGGCAGCGGCGGTGAAAGAATGCCGTCAGCTTACCGGTACGACATGAGTACGACCACGGTACGACCTGTGCCGCTACGCACGCTTAAAAATCCGCGAACAGCAGCACCGAGCAAATCGCTCGGCCCCTTCATCAACTTTTGAGTAAATGCAACCTGAACACGTCCGCTTTGTGATCGCACGCGGACACTATGGTCGGCCCTTGAGCTCCGCCATGACTTTTCCCCAGCTCGTTTCAGAATCGAGTGTAATGGCCTTGCTCTTGGCAACTTTCTCGATGCAATCAGGGCAGGCAAATTCTAGTCTGAGCGGAGTTAATTGCTCGACGGCCGGCGAAATGATTTTTCCAATTTCTCGGCCGCATTTTTTGCATTTCATGGCAAGCGGGAAAGACATCAAACACCTCTTCAGGTCGTTACCTTGACTTCACAATCAGTTTTCTAGCAAGGCTACGGTCCCCAGTCCGCCGTCGGCACAAATGCTGACGATCGCCCGACTTCCCTTGGGCATCGCAGCAAGTTCCTTGACGGCCTGGCTCAATATTCGTGCACCGGTGGCAGCAAAGGGATGACCGAGCGCGACACTGCCGCCGTTGGGGTTCATGCGGTCACGTGGAAACACCCCGAAGGTATGCTCCACTCCGGCCTTTTTCCGCACAAAGTCTTTATCTTCCAATCCTTTGATATGGCACAACACCTGTGCTGAAAACGCTTCATGGATCTCCCACAAAGGGATGTCGTCGAACTTTAGGTTTCGGCGCGCGAGGATGCGCGGAATCGCAGATACGGGCGCCATCAAAAGCCCTTCGGTGAAAATATCGACTGCGGCCATTTCAAAATCGACAAGGCGGACTCGCGACGTTGCCGGGGGCAACCGCCTTACGCCTTCTTCGGTCGCGACCCAGATAGCGGCTGCGCCATCGGTCAGCGGCGAGCTGTTGCCGGCCGTAAGCGTACCTCTCCCGCTTTTAGGGTCGAACACAGGTTTTAGCTTGCTAAGTTTGTCGAGCGAGGTATCGCGACGGGGAAAGTGATCGGTTGAAACTCCGTCAACTGGCACGATGAGGTCTGCAAAAAACCCGCGATCCTGCGCAGCAACAGCGTAGCGGTGACTTTGCAGTGCCAGCTCATCTTGTTCAAGCCGACCGATATCCCAGGTCTTTGCCATGTCTTCGGTATGCTCCCCCATACTGCGACCAGTGACCCGGTTCTTCACCTCGGGCACGAACAACCGAATATCGGACGGGCGGAGTTTCCGAAGCGTGCTCAGTCGCTGCGAAAAGCTCCGCGCCTGTACCACCCGTCGCAGCCAATCCGAAAGATTCTGTCCGAGCCCGATCTGTACACGCGTCATACTTTCCACGCCGCCAACAAGCGCCAACGACCGACTACCGCTGCCTAATATACCGGCCGCTTCGAAGACACCAACCATGCTGGTGCTACATTGCATGATCGTCGTAAAGGTCGGCACATGCGGGTCGAGCTTTGCCTCCAACCACAGTTCGCGTGCAAGGTTAGCATAGGCAAGATTGCCGACGACTGCGCCCCAGACAGCGAAATCAATTTGACCGGTTGCAAGCGGCGCCATCGCCTGCACCACCGGCACCGAAAGTGCCAACGAATCGCGGTGAGCGAATGGGCCGTCGACGCCTACAAAGGGCGTGCGAAGACCGGCAGCCAACCAGATTGTTCTGTCGCCCATCACCACGCCTGGCTTCCTTTGAGCGAGCTGGCGCTATTCGAAACTGTCTAATTCGACATTCCCCAAGGACCAAGGATCAACTAAAGGATAGCACGGAAAGTTATCCGTGCGACTGTGTGCTTTATCCGGCGATCACCAAAAAAAGCCGGTCGGTCCAATCATCAAGCATCCATCTGAACGATAAGCGCGCGTAGCGCGGTCGCGTCCGCTGAGCGCCAAAAGCGGACCTAACATTTCCAGATCAACCCTTCGGCCCTGCAACCATGCCCCAGCGCCGCACCGTGACAGCCTCCAGCGTCTGGAAAACAAAGCGCTCGAACACAACGCCGATCACACCGATGCCGACCAGCGTGCCGAGCATAACGCCGGCGTCGAGAAATTCGGCTGCGTTGAAGATGATCTCGCCCAGGCCGAGTTTCGGACTCGCCAGTAATTCGCCGCCGATCACGCCGATCCAAGCGCGACCGAAGGCCAGCCGCAGGCCGGTGATGACGTAAGGCAGCGCGCCCGGCCAGATCACCTTGCGGAACAGGATCGTCTCATCGGCACCCATCACTGTCGCCGCGCGCAGCCATAGCGGATTGACCGCGCGCACGCCCGTCCACGCGCTGTAAACCAGGGGAAACAACGAGGCGTAGATGACGACCAGAATGGTCGCGAGGTTGCCAATGCCGAACCACAGGATAAACAACGGCACCCAGGCGAGCGATGGAATCGGCAGCAGCGCGCTCAGCACCGGCTGAAAAATTCGCTCCGCCACCCAATAGCGCGCCATCAGCACGCCGAGCGGCAGCGCGACAGCGAACGCAATTGTAAGCCCGATGAAAACACGTACCAGCGTCGCCAGTGCGTTTACGATGAAACTGCCATCGGCCAGCATGCGCCAGATGACGCGGCCGATCGATTCGAGCGGCGGCGTCATGGCGGTGGAGAACATGCCGCTGCGTGCAAAGCCTTGCCAAATCGCCAGCAGCACAAGGACGCCGGCCGCGCCGCGCACAAAGGCGACGAGCGAAAAACCCTTCCTCATGCCGCCACCATGCCCCAGCGCACCACCGTATAGCGCTCGATGCGGGTGAACACCTGCCGCTCGAGCAGAATGCCGATGGCGCCAATGACGGCAATGGTGGCCAACATCACGTCGGTGTTGAGGAAAGTCTGCGCGCCGAAGATTAGCCAGCCAAGTCCGCGTTGGACCGACATCAGCATTTCGACTGCAATGAGGATGCGCCATGCCTGCGCCAACCCGAGCCGTAGGCCGATCATGATGTAAGGCAGTGCACCCGGCAGCACGACGCGGCGGAAAATGTCGTGGTCACGAGCGCCCATCACTTCGGCCGAGTGCAGCCAGATCGGCTTCACCGACTTCACGCCACGCCAGGTATTGATCGTAACTGTGAAGCTGGACGAGACACCGACCAGCAAGACGGTCGGAAAATCGCCCAAGCCAAACCACAGCACGAACAACGGCGCGTAAGCGAGACCGGGAATTGGGTAGAGGAAGCTCACGATCGGCAGCAGCGTGTCCTCGACCCACTGCCGTCGGCCCATCGCAATGCCGATCGAGACTCCGATGGTCCCTGCAATCGCGAAGCCGGCGACGAGTCGATAAGCGGTCGCAACGGTCGCGGCCAACAGCACGCCATTGCCGGCCAGCCGCACAAAGGCGTCGGCGATGGCGCCGAGGCTGGGAACCAGCTTCGGGGGAAATCCGCCATAGGTCGCTAGCATTTCCCATGCCGCCGCGATCACCGCGAAGGTCGCGAGCGGCAAACCGATCGACAGTGCTCGCCTCATCGCGTGGGGATCACACCTTGGCGCGCGCAGCGGCCAGCACGCTGCTGTTGAGCCGCGCATCCCAATCCGGCATGGCGGCGATCTTCTTCTGATCCAAGAGCGTTTTCGCCTCGTCGGTCAGGTAAGCCTTGAGCTGTGGGCCGAAATCGGGATTGACGTCGATCTTCGACAGCATCAGCTTGATGACCTCGTCGGTTACCGAGAAGCCCTGGTCCTTGAAGTGCTTGAGGACGATCGCCGTCGCCTGGTCGCGCTTCTCCTGATAGATCTTCACGCCGGCAAGCCAGCCGCGCATGAAAGCGACGACGCCGTCCTTGTTCTTTTCGACCGCCGACATGTTGGCAGCCAGAATGATCGGCTGCAGATCATAGTCGCTGTAGTCCGTCAGCACTTTGCCGAGCTTCTCGATCTCGGCAACCGAGGGAAACGGTTCGACGCCGGCGAAAGCGTCGATCGATCCGGAAGCGAGCGCGGACACGTGATTCTGGAAACGCACGTTGACGAGCTGAATGTCGTCTTTCGTCAGACCGGCTTTGGGCAGAATCTTGTTCAGGAACACGGCATCGGTCGCCGAGCCGGGCTGTGAGCCGACTTTCTTGCCTTTGAGACCCTTCACCGTGTTGATGCCTGACTTAGCGCCGACAACAACCGCGAGAGTTTTGGCGCCGTAGAGCGCGAGCCCAATCGCCTCCAGCTCGCCCTTGGCCGCGCCGATCACGAACGGGGTTGAGCCGATCACGCCGATATCGATGCGCCCCGAGATCATGGCATCGCGCGTGGTCTTGCCGCTGTCGAAGGTGTGAACGGCAACATTGCCGCCGGCTTTTTTGAACAGGTCTTCCGACTCCGCAATCATGCCGATCGTGCCCCAGGACGTGTTCTGGAAGCCGAAATTGACCTGCGCCACTTCGGCCAGCGCGCGCAGACCCGTGGCTGCCGCGGCAACCGCGCCCCCGGTGAGACTAAGAAAGTCACGTCGTGGCAGACTGAGCTTGATCATTGTTTCCTCCCTTTATGCACCGGTCTTAAAGCCGAATTCCGTTGCCTTCTTCCCAGAGCCGGGCCACTTCGGTGTGGTCGGCGTTGGCGCCGATCTTGGCCTCGGCCATCTTCCAAATCTCACACACGCGGTCGGCGAGCAGCATCATGGCGCCGATCGAATGGCCAAAGTCCGCGGCGATCGACATATCCTTTGCGATCAGGCCAAGTGCCATGCCGGTCGCGAATTTGTGGGTGAGGACCTGCGGGATCACTTTCTTCTCGAGCGGATGCTGGCGGCCGGAGCACATATGCACCAACGCGTCCGCCATGATTGTGGTGTCGAGACCGAACTTGCTGCCGATCGCCAATGCTTCGATCAAATTCACCAGCGCGCCGGCATTGACGTAATTAGCCAGCGCCTTCAGTGCATGTCCGGAGCCAAGCGCGCCGCATCGAAACACCCGCCGGCTGACAGCCGATAATACCGGCATGCAGCGTTCGATATCGCTGTCACTGCCCCCCACCATCACGTCGAGCGTCGCGTCCTTTGCGAAGACGACGCCGCCCATAACCGGAGCGTCGACGTAAGCAATGCCGCGTTTGGCAACATCGCGACCAATCTCGACCGTCGTACTCGGGGCGGAGGTGCCCATGTCGATGATCACCGCGCCAGATGAAAGCGAGGATGCGAGCCCGCCTGGGCGGAGAACGACATCGCGCACTGCCTTGTCGTCGGGCAGCAAGCAGATCGCGGCATCCACGTCGCGCGCCGCATCGGCCAACGTCACCGCGACGCACCCGCCATGAGAGGCAGCGAAATCGCGCGCCGCCTCCGGCCGCCGATCGAAAAGCGCGAGCGCAAAGCCCTTTGCGGCAAGCTGCGCCGCCATTGGCACGCCCATATTGCCGAGGCCCACGAATGCGATTGTCTTGATCGGCGTCATGCTTTGCCCTTCATCGCCTCCTGCAACAGCTCACCATCGAGGATCTTTCCCCAGTCGGGCATCGACGCGATCGCGTTCTTCTTGATGAGAACGTTCGCTTCGTCTTCCAGATAGCCACGCAAGCTGGGCTTGAAGTTCGTGTCGACGTCGAGCTTCGACAGCATGCGATTGACCACGGCCTCGCTCACATTGAAGCCCTGCCCTTTGAAAAACGAATGGACAATCTGGCCCGATTTATTCGGATCCGATTTGAACAGATCGACACCCGCGAGCCACCCCCGCAACAGCGCGATAACCGCCGCACGCTTCTGCTCGACCACGGAGCGATTGGCCGCAAGGATCACCGGCAGGATGTCGAAATCCGAATAGTCGATGATGGCATCGCCGATGCCATCAACTTCCGCAATCGAGGGAAACGGCTCGACACCGGCAAACGCATCGACGGATCCTGAGGCCATTGCCGCTATGTGATTCTGATGAGGGATGTTGACGACCTGAACGTCATCTTTGGTGAGACCAAATTTCGGCAGGATCTTTTCCTGAAACACCGAGTCGGTGGCGGAGCCGATCTGCGAGGCCACCTTACGGCCTTTCAAATCGGCAATCGATTTCATGCCTTTGTTCTTGGCGACAACGATTGAATCCGTTTTTCCGGCGTACATCGACATGCCGATGGCGACCAGGTCGCCTTTGGCGGCCCCGACGACGAATGGCGTTGAACCGAGCACCCCGACATCGACGCGGCCGCTGACCATGGCGTTGCGCGTCGTCTTGCCGCCGTCGAATTTGAGAATTGTGACGTTGGCGCCGGCCTTCTGGAACAATCCTTCGGACTCGACCAGCATGCCGATCGTGCCCCATGACGTGGTCTGATAACCGAAATTGAGCGGCGCCATCTCGGCATTGGCGCGCAAGCCGCTGGCCGTGGCGGCCAATGCGCCGCCGGTCATTGCGAGAAAATCGCGCCGTGGCAGGGTGAACTTTGTCATAGCTTCCTTCCGCTCAGTTGACCGTGAATCCGACTGCCTTGAACTTCTCCTTTGCCTCGGGCGAGGTCAGCACTTCGATGAGCGCTTTGGCAGCGGCTTTGTTCTTCGACGTGCTGTGCACGCCGGCCGAGAACATCACCGCGCCCTGGATGGCCGCAGGGAACGGCCCGACTAGCACCACGTCCTTGTTGGCAATGATTTCGCTCATCTGACCTAGACCGATCTCGATGTCGCCTTTGGCGACTTCCTTCAGGCCGTCGGGGCCGCGGTCACGCAACTGGATCTTGGATGCGAGAGGTTGTTCGAGGCCGATTTCAGCGAACCGCCTTTCGCCGGGTTGGCGTATATGATCGATTTCGCGGCGAGCATCGACTTCTTGAACGAGTCGACGTCATGGATGTCGGGCTTCGGCGCGCCGGCTTTGACCGCAACGCCGACGCCCATGCTGCCGAGGTCCTTGTTGCTGTCGCCATCGACTTTGCCGGCTTTGGCGAGGCCGGCTAGGCCCTTGTCGGTGGCGAGCACCACGTCACCGTCCGCGCCCTCGGCGACCTTCCTGGCGACGGCGCCGGCGGTTGCGAACTCGAACTTTACCGTATTGCCGCTCCTCTTCTCTAGTCCTGCACGAGCGGTCGGACCACTGACTGCACCGCGCCCGGGCAGTATACCACGATCTCGGCGGCAGCCGCCGGCGCTGCGGCGATGAAGGCAAAAACCGTGCTCAGAAACAGCTTACGCATGGCAGTCTCTCGGTCAGTGTGAACGCAGATGACGCATGATTTCGCGTTGATTTTCGATGAACGGCTCGCTCAACGGATCGCGCGGACGCGGCAGGTCGAGCGTAAGGTCAGTCTTGACGGTGCCCGGATGCGCGTTGAGTACGAGCACCCGGTCGCCGAGAAAGACGGCCTCGGTGACGTTGTGCGTGATGTAGACGATGGTCTTCTTGGTCTTCTGCCAGACGTCGGTAAGCAGCTGCTGCATGTCATCGCGCGTCATGGCGTCGAGCGCGGCGAACGGCTCGTCCATCAGCAGCACTTGCGGATTGTAGGCGAGTGACCGCGCGATCGCGACGCGCTGTTGCATGCCGCCGGACAGCTGATGCGGAAAGACGTCGGCAAATTTCTCGAGGCCGACCAGGCGCAGGAATTCGAGCGCGGTCTCCTCACGCGTCGTCTTGTCGACTTTGCGCATCTCCAGCCCGAATTCGACATTGTGCCTGGCGGTGCGCCAGGGAAAGAGCTGCGCGAAATCCTGAAACACGACACCGCGGTTCTGCTTCTTGCTGTCGAGCAGCGCATCGCCGATGCGGATTTGCCCGGATGTCGGCTGCAGCAGGCCGGCGAGAATATTGAGGATCGTCGTCTTGCCGCAGCCTGAGGGCCCGAGCAGGCAAAGAAATTCGGATTGCTTAACCGAAAAGTTGATGTCTTTGATTGCCAGTACCCGGCCCTTGTCAACCTGGTATTCGAAGCTCACGTTCCTGACTTCGATCTGATCGGTCACGTGATCCACCCTATCGCATGCCTGCGGCGCCACGCCGCGGGTTCGCCGCGCTGGACAACTGTTCCTGCGCAGTTTCGATGATTTCGCTTAACAGGACCGCGCGGTTCCCCTCCTCCGCCGACTTCAGCGCGGCATAGACGGCCGCCATCGCTTGGCAGCCATTGGCGGCTGAGAGCTCGCATTCGCGGCCGGATGTGACGCTGTCTGCGAATAGTTCGAGCTCGTCGCGATACATGTTGCCGGGCGGCACAGGCAGGGACTGACGGTCCGCCGGGCCTCTCCCGCGCGCCTGTGAATAGAGCGTTGCATATTCATGCAGCCGCTCCGGATCGGCCCAATGGGTCTGATCGATGTCGTAGAACATCAAGGCGTCGGCGCCGGTGACGCGCACGTTGAAGGTGCCGGGGCTCGTCCAGCTCGAGATCACGGTGCCAAGCTTGCCGTCGGCAAAATGCACCGCGACTATCCATTGATCCTCGACCTCGGCGCCGGCCGGAGAATGGCGCGCCGCGCTGGCGCCGACTGCCGCGATATCTCCCCCAAGGTAACGCAGCGTGTCGAACTGATGCACGCCGATCTGACTGAGCGAGCCGCCGGGTGCGCTCTCGGAATACCAGCGCCAATCCTGCGGCGTGATGCGTAATCCGCGGTCGTTGGAGAAATTGGCCTCGATTTGGGTCACCTTGCCCAGTTTGCCGGCGTCAATCTCCGCGCGGATCGAGCGAATGCCGCTGAGCAGGCGCGCACAATGACCCACGACGACGCGCAGACCATGCGTCTGTTCGAGCGCAGCGATGGCAAGCGCATCGGTCATGGTGTTGGCGATCGGCTTTTCGATGTAGACATGCTTGCCGGCGGCCGCCGCGCGGCGCGCGAACTCGAAGTGCAATTCATTCGGCAACGCGAGCACGACCGCGGCAATGCTCTTGTCGGCGAGCACCGCGTCGATATTGCGCGCGGGGATGCCCATCTCGCGCGAGAAAGAAGCGAGCCGTTCCGGATTACGGCCGACGCAGCAGGTGAGTTCGATCTTGCCGGATTGGTTGGCGGCCTTGGCCAGCACCTTTCCCCAGGCGCCGACGCCGACAAGCGCAGTGTTAAGACGCGCCATCACTCGCCTCCCGTGCCGGTGACGCTGGTGCCGCCGCAGACGAACAGCGACTGGCCGGTGATGAAGCCGCTATCTTTATCGAGCAGGAACGTCACCGCGCGGGCGATTTCCTCTGTCGTGCCGAGGCGACCGACCAGGATCTTGTCGATCACGGTCTGCCGCTTGTGCGACCCTGGTGGGTGGCCGCGGTTGAAATGGGTGGTCTCGACCGGCCCAGGCATCACGGCATTGACGGTGATGCCGTCGGCGCCGGTTTCGATCGCCACCACGCGCGTCATGCCTTCGAGGCCGGACTTGGCGCTGGCATAGACGACGCGCTCGGACTTGCCGAGGATCGCGCGCGAGGAAATATTGACGATGCGGCCGAATTTCGCACGCCGCATGCCGGGCACGAAGCTCTGCATGAGCACCATTGCCGCGCCCAGCGTGATGGTCAGAACCCGATTGAGCTCCTCGACGGTCGCCTTCTCCAGCGGATTGGGCGCGTTCTGGCCGGCATTGTTGACGAGGTAGCGCACCGGAAATTCGGCGGCAACGTCGTTCGCCACCTTGCGCGCCGCCGCCAAATCGGTGAGGTCGACCGGCCGGAAGTGCAGGTCCTTGTGCTTGAGCTTCGGCGCGTTGCGCTGGAGCGTGACGACAGGAATGCCGCGGTCAAGCAACGCGGCGGCAATGGCTTCGCCGATGCCGGAACTGGCACCCGTGACCACTGCTGAATCCGCCGTCGCCATGCGCGACCTCTCGCGGTTTAGAGATAGTCGATGATCTTCCAGCTGCCCGGCTGGGCGTTGACCACGTTCTTCGATGGCCCGCCTGGCCGCCGGTCGGCGTAGACCTTGCCCTCTTTCATCACCAGTTGGATGTTCTTCTTCTCCTGCAAACACGCGATGTCGGCCAGCGGATCGCCGTTCACCGCCACGATGTCGGCGAGCTTGCCGGCCTCCAGGCTGCCGAGGTCCTTCTCCATCTTGAGCGCCTTGGCGGCATTGATGGTCGCCGTTTGCAGCGCGTGCATCGGCTTCATGCCGAGCTTCACGTAGATCGCCATCTCCGAGGCATTCGTGCCCATTTCGGGGTCGAAGCCCATGTCGGTGCCCATCGCGATGTTGATGCCCGCCCTATGCATCTTCTGGAACGTGTCGAAACAGGACGGCTGCAGTTTCTTCATCTTGTCGGTGACGAATTTCGACGTGCCAATTTCCTTACGGATTTCGATGGCGTGATCGGTGCGATGCGCCAGCGTCGGCGTCATCCAGGTGCCGGCTTCCTTGATCATGCCGATGGTTTCTTCGTCGGAGAATACCATATGCTCGATGGTGTCGACGCCAGCTTTCAGCGCCATGCGCTGACCCTGCGGCGTGAAGCAATGCACGGCGCAATGCTTGTGAAAGGCGTGCGCCTCGTCCACCACCGCATCGAGCTCTTCCTGCGTCATGTTACGGATGTCGGGCTCTTCCTTGTCGGTGCCGCCGCCGCCGGTCGTGCAGGTCTTGATCACGTCACAGCCAGCCAAAAGATTGGTGCGCGCGAGTTTGCGCAGCTCCCAAGGCCCGTCGGCGGTTTGGAAGCCAAGTCGCACTGCCGCGCGCGGCTGGATCAATGCCAAATGCGAGCCGGTGATCGTGGTAAAGCCGGCGACCAGCATGCGCGGGCCTTCCAAAATGCCGGCATCGAAGGCGTCGCGGATGGCGCATGCTTCCGCCACCAGCAGGCCGCGCTGCGAATTCAGACCGAGGTCGCGAAGCGTGGTGAAACCCATGTCGAAGCAAAGCTGCGCATGGAACACACCATACATCTGCTGTAACTCGGGCGTGATCTCCCATTGCGCGACGCGGTGGTTATGGAAAGTCAGGCAGTTGAACATCATCGTGTGCAAATGAATGTCCATCATGCCTGGGATCAGCGTGCAGCTGCCGCAATCGAGCACCTCGGTCCCCTGCGGAATTTTGATGCTGTCCTTGGTGCCGATCTTGTCGATGCGTCTGCCCCTGAGCACGATCACGGGATTCTTGCTCGCGGCAGCACCCGTGCAATCAATCATGCTGGCGGCGGTGACGTATTTGGCCGCGCCGTCGGTAGGCTCGTTTGGCTGTTCTTTCATCGCCTCTCCAGTTCGCTCGTTGTCGTCCGCACCGGCGAGGTGCGGAATAATTGCATCGTTTCGGCAAAACGGCCGTAGGTCTCAGGATTGATCGTCATGTTGCGCGGGGCACGGCCGGCATCAAAGCGGAAAGTCGCAAAGGTGCGGCGGATGTCGCCGGCGTCGATGCCTCGCGTGATGAACACCAATCGCGAGCGGCAATCGTCGCCGTCGGGCCAGGCGTCGAGCTCGGCCGGCTCGCTCACCACCGTCTGCACCGCCTGTACGGCATAAGGCTTGCCTTCGACGTTGACGATGCCTTTGACGCGCAGCAAGCCGGCGCCTCGGATGCCGGCCAGCAGGTTCATCCACAGCACAAAGCCCGCAAGCGTGATTTCTTCGTCATAAATGAGCGAGAACGTCGAGATCGCAGGGTCGTTTGAAGCCGGTGCAACAGTGGTTGTGTAGGACACGTCGTTTAGCCAGCCGCGCGCGGCGTCGCTGCGGCCGGCGAGATCGAAGCCTGGAGCATCGAGAATTTCCACGGGCCGCAGATTTCCGTGCGCGACGCGCAGCTGTCGGGCGCCGGGATTAATGGTCGTAAGACGCGATGCAAGCGCATCGAGCGTTTCGCAGTCGATAAGATCGGTCTTGCTGATGACGATGGTGTCGGCGACCGCCGCCTGCTTCACGGATTCTTCATGGCCCGCCAGATGCTCCGCCCCATGCACGCCGTCAGCCAAGGCGATGACGGTTTTCAATTCGTAGAGTGCGGTGATGTGGCGGTCCGTCAGCAGATTCTGAATTACCGGCACCGGATCGGCGAGACCGGACATTTCGATCAGCACGAAATCGAAATCGAGCGCCGGATCGCGCTCACGCTTAATGTAGAGATCGAGCAGGCTGGAAGCGACCTCCTCGTGCACGTGGCCGCATAGGCAGCCGCCGTCGATCACCCGCGTCCGCCGGCGCGGCGCCTGCACCAACACGTGATCGATGCTTACTTTGCCATATTCGTTGACAACCACCGCGGCGCGCGCAAAGGGCTGCGTCTTGAGCAGACGGTTTACCAAGGTGGTCTTGCCGCTGCCGAGAAACCCGGTGACCAGCAGCACCGGCACGCGCGGCGCGTGCGTCTCAAACGCGGACAAGCATCCTCCCGTATGCCCGCTCTTTCAACGGCGGGCGTTTCCGCAAGCGTAGACCCACGCCTGAATAGATCAAGCGTATTCTGATTATCGTCTAGATAGACCGTGTCTATAATGCGCGCCGCGTTGAGCCGGCCGCGCGCGGTGTGGCTTTGCCCTTCCCGCCGTAAGCCGCCTTGATCATCCGAGCGATGGCCGTTGCGTCGCCAGAGAATGCCCACACTGCGCTTGGGTGCGGGATCGGTTAGCCGCACCATCTGCAAGCCGCTGGCATCGACGATCGCGCCGGCGGATAACACGCTGGCGAGGCCAGAGTTGCGGATGGTTGCGAGGATCGGCTCGATCGCGTTCATCTCGAGCACGACGTGCGCTGGCAGACCGCTTTCGGCAAAAAACCGATCGACGAACTGGCGCGCACCGAATTCCGGCGTCAGCAGCACCAGCGGCAGCTTGGCAAGTTCGCGCATCGGCAGCGTCTTGCGGCCAGCACGCGGATGCTTGGAGCCGACCACCAGAACTAGCTCTTCATCGAACAGCCGCTCCCAGACAATCTGCTCGTTGCCGTCGGCGATATAGGCAACCGCCATGTCGAGATCGGCATTGAGCAGGTCGCGCTCCATATCGGCGCGCGGCACAAGCCGGGCGGTTACGTGCACGCCCGGATACCGCAAAGCGAATTCTGAGAGGATCGGCGGCAACATCGAATGCGAGAAGGAATGAAACACCGCCATGCGCAACGTGCCGCGCATAAGGCCTTCGAGCTCGGAGATCGCGAGCGCGCTCGATTCGAGCTCCTTCAACACGCGTTCGCAATAGGGCTTGAACAGCTCACCCGCGGCCGTGAGCTCAACCTCCTTGGTGCCGCGCTCGAACAGAACCGTGCCGACAAGCGCTTCAAGTTGCTTGACCTGATGCGAGAGTGTCGGCTGCGTGACGTGCAAGCGCTCGGCCGCCCGCGTAAAACTACGCGCATCAGCGACGGCGAGAAAATAGCGGAGATGACGCAGTTCCATTCTCGTCCAGACCAACTTGGCCAACGTAGTCGCTTAAGGACAATATATAAAATATCCCGAACCATGGCCAATTCCACTTTGGGTCAGAAACGGAAGGAATTAGCGCAGCGATCTGGGTCTTCCTCGGTCATAAGCGGACATCGCGCGCTACGGCCTAAGATCGCGAAAAGGAAGTCGGTCCAATCATCAAACAGCCATGCATTTGCGTCGGCTATCAGATGATGAAGGCATAGAGCAGATCGAAGCCAATGGTCGGGATTACGAACAAATCCATCGCGGCGATGTCCGGCGCGTGATTACGCAGGAAGGTGCCCCATTGCTGACTTGGTGGCCCACGCCGCTTGACCATGTACTTGGCAACGCTCGACTGCGCGACCTCAAACCCGAGTTTGAGCCCGTGGATATGCGGCGCTCCCCAAAGCGGGTTCTCGATGCTCATTCGCCGGACCAGCGCACG
>JBARNC010000085.1:0-1951 GCA_049802775.1 Pseudolabrys sp.
CCGCAGCCCTCGGCGGACTATGGCAAGCCGCGGTGCTCGGATTTGCTGGGTTGCGCTTCTCGGGAGAGAGACCTGAGCACCGCGCGAACCTGCCGCAAAGCTGGCGCAGCCTGTCGATGCGCTTTCAGTGGCGGGGGCAATGGCACGAGCTCACGCTTCCGGAAGGCGGAGCGCGCTAGAAAGCGGAGGATAGTTCATGAGCGAACCAGTCATCCTCGTCCCACTCGACGGCTCGAAACAAGCGCTGTCGGCGCTGCCGGTGGCAAAGGTGCTCGGCGAGATCGAGCGAGCGGCCATCCACATTTTGTACATCGGCGACCACGAGCTGGCAGCAGAGGAACTGCGCAGTCGACTCGGACGCAACGCTTTGGTGCTCGACGGCTTTACCATCGATGCCCGCGTCGGAACGCCGGCGGTGGAAATTCTGCAGGTCGCGGGGGAGATGAAGCCGCGAGTGATCGTCATGTGCAAACACAGTGGCACCGAGCGGGGGAAGATGCTGGGGCGCACCGCGATGAAAGTGTTACACGATGCTCCTTGCCCTGTGGTGCTGGTCCCGCCGGAGCGCGGTGCAACACCGTGGCATCTCCACCATGTCTTGGTGCCACACGATGGGACACCCACCACCAGCGCCGCACTGCTACCTGCGGCAGAGCTTGCCGAACATGGTCGCGCCGAACTGCTGGTGGTCCATGTAACGGACAGCAGGACTGCTCCGGCGGAAGCTGGCTCTCTCACCACACCACGTTATGTCGATCAGCCGCAGCACGAATGGCCCGCCTGGACCAGCGAGTTTTTAAACCGTCTCGCATGCATTTGCCCGCTCGGCCATTTGCACGTGCGGATAATCCTCGCCCATGGCGATATCGCCGCGGAAATCCTGCGCTTGTCCAAAAAGCAATCCACGGACCTCATCGTCCTCGCCTGGAGAGGAATATGGGAAGCTCCTCGCGCGGCGACCATGAAGGACATTCTGCGCGAGGCGCACTGCCCCATAATGGTGGTGCGCACTTGAATCGGATCGCCGCCGCGCGAGAAGAGATGCTCGTTGAATCAGTCACCATAAGCCGGCGGGATTTCGACGCCGCGATCTTCGATCTCGACGGCGTGCTGACCGACACGGCGAGCGTCCACGCGGCTGCTTGGAAAGCGGTTTTTGATACGTTCCTCGAGAAGTGGGCGCAACGGCATGGTCTGGCCTTTCAGCCATTTGATATCGAAACGGACTACCTCGATTATGTCGATGGGCGACCGCGCGACGACGGCATTCGAAGCTTTCTCGCCGCTCGGGGCATAAACCTTCCGGAAGGCTCGGAGCATGACCCTGAGGACGCAAATACAGTGCACGCGCTCGGTGAGCGCAAGACGCGGCTTTTTCTACAAGCGCTAAAAAAGGGAATCGATCCCGCAGCGGGCGCCGATGCGCTCCTGAAAAAGCTCCGGGAAGCGGTCATCAGGACGGCCGTAGGCTCGTCGAGCAAGAACACCACCGCTATTCTGCACGCCGCCGGGCTCGAACATCATTTCGATGTTTGCGTCGACGGGCTTGTGGCGGAGGCGCTCAGGTTCCCGGGCAAGCCGGATCCGGCGCTGTTTCTCGAGGCCGCACGCCGCCTCAACGTTCAGCCGTCGCGTGTAATTTTGTTCGAGGATGCGTTGGCTGGGGTCGAAGCCGGTAAGCGGGGCGGCTTCGGATGCGTGGTCGGCCTCGATCACGGCCAGCAACCGGGGGCGTTACGTCAACACGGAGCCGATGTCGTCATCAAGAACTTGCGGCAGGTAGATGTAGAAAAAACTAGCTAGCTTGCTTTCGGCGCGCTGCGGAGCTTGCCAACGAGCTGTGGCGCCGGGATCATCAATGGACCGACTCACTCGTTTGAGCCGATACGATGCTTCGTCTAGATCTGGGGGCGGACATGCAGGCCTCAAGAAGCGCCGGTCGACCTAAGAG
>JBARNC010000086.1:0-9863 GCA_049802775.1 Pseudolabrys sp.
TGTCGCCGGCAGCACAGGCGACCAGTCGCTGGTCGCCGACACCATCGCAACGCATGGCATCACTGCCATCATCCATTTTGCCGCATCAATCGTGGTGCCAGAATCCGTCGCCGACCCGCTTGCATACTACAGCAATAACACCATGAACACTTGCGCGCTGCTTGATGTCGCTATCAAGTCAGGCATCCGCGAGTTCATTTTTTCCTCTACCGCCGCAGTCTACGGAACGACGGGCGGGACTCCTGTGCGGGAGAACGCCCCGACCGTGCCGAACTCGCCCTATGGCACCTCAAAGCTGATGTCTGAGATCATGCTCCACGATGCCAGCAAGGCACATGCGCTGCGCTTCGTAATCCTGCGCTATTTCAACGTCGCCGGTGCCGATCCTAAATTGCGTACCGGACAGGCAACGCCGACCGCGACCCACCTGATCAAGGTCGCCTGTGAGACCGCAATCGGCAAGCGTCCCAAGATGGACGTATTCGGAACTGATTATCCGACGCCCGACGGTACCTGCATTCGCGATTATATCCACGTCAGCGACCTGGTTCAGGCGCATTCGGCGGCGCTCGCCTATTTGCGTAGTGGTGGCGCCAACGTGACCTTCAACTGCGGCTATGGCCATGGCGCTTCGGTGTTCGAGGTGATCGACGCAGTACGGCGTGCAAGCGGTCACGATTTTCGGGTCGATGTTTCCGGCCGCCGTCCCGGCGACGCGGCGGCACTGGTTGCGAATGTCGATCGCATTCGAGCGGCGCTCCCTTGGCGGCCGCGATTTCAGAATCTCGACACCATCATCGCCCACGTACTTGCATGGGAAAGGCATTTGGCCGGGCGACGCAAAAACGTCGTGGCCTCATGATCAACAAAACCGCCGCTTTTGGCGATCATTCGCTGGCTTAGTTTTGGCTTGAAAATTTCTTTGCCCGCAGGCAAGGAAACGGTCACTCCTGCCCCGACGTACCCTATTCACAGCCCACAGAGGGCGGATGAACGATCACAACTTGCCATCGGCCGCCGACGCGCGTTACAGCGCCCTTACCCTGATTCGGCGTTTGCTCGCCGAACAGGGCTTTGTGCATTGGCGTAAATACGTTGTCGCGTTCGCGCTGATGGCGGTGGCCGCCGGGTGCACCGCCTTTAGTGCCTATCTGATCGGCGACGTCATCAATCAAGCCTACGTCAATCGTAGTTTACGAGGGATTATCACGCTTGGCGCGGTCACCGTCATCTTGTTCTCTGTAAAGGGCCTCGCGACGTACGGTCACAGCGTGATGCTTTCGCGCATCGGCAATCGCATCGTTGCCGACAATCAGCGCGCGGTTTTTGCCAAGCTGCTCAGCGAAGGCCTCGGGTTTTTCTCCGACCGGCATTCGACCGAATTTATTGCCCGCTTGTCGAGCGGTGCCGCGGCGGCGACGCAGGTCATCAACCTCCTGGTTACCTCTGTCGGGCGTGACCTGTTGTCACTGATCGGTCTGATCATCGTGATGGTCGTGCAAGACCCGCTGATGTCGTTCTTCAGCTTTGTGGTCGCTCCGCCGGCATTCTTTATTCTGCGCAAGCTAGTCCGGCGCATCTACTCGATCGCACGAAGTCAGTTCCACGGGAGCACCCGCATCATCGAGACCCTGCAAGAAACGCTGCAGGGTATCCATATTGTGAAAGCCTTCACCCTCGAAGACATCATGCGCGAGCGTTTTGACCGAAATGTCGCCGCGGTTGAGTACGAGGCCAACAAGATGGCGCGCGTATCTAATCGCGCGACTCCCTTGATGGAAACGCTCGGCGGCTGCGCCATCGCCATGGCCGTCACTTATGGCGGCTACCGGGTGATCGAGACCGGCGCGACACCCGGTCAGTTCTTCTCCTTTATCGCCGCGTTCTTGCTAGCCTATGAGCCTGCCAAGCGGCTCGCTCGCCTCAACATTGAACTCAATGGCGCACTGGTCGGCGTGCGGATCTTGTTCGAGGTGATCGACAGCCCGCCAAGCGAGCCGATCGACAGCAACAACCCCGACCTGCAAATAAGAACGGCACGTCTGGCGTTCGACGATGTTCATTTTGCATATCGGGGCGACGAACGGGTCCTACGCGGAATGTCTTTTGTGGCTGAGCCGAGCAGGTTGACCGCGCTGGTCGGCCCCTCCGGCGGCGGCAAGTCGACAGTGTTCAACTTGATCTTGCGTTTTTATGACGCCAAGGGAGGCAAGGTCATCATAGACGAACAGGACATCACCCAGGTGTCGCGTCGTTCGCTGCGCCGACACATTGCCTATGTTGGACAAGACGTGTTTCTGTTCCGCGGCTCTATCCGTGAGAACATCGAGTTCGGCAAACCGGGCGCCAGCGAGGATGAAATCGTGGCGGCCGCAAAGGCTGCTTATGCGCACGAGTTCATCATGTCGTTTCCGCGCGGGTACGAAACACCGGTTGGCGAGCACGGACTGCAGCTCTCCGGCGGCCAGCGTCAGCGAGTGGCTATTGCTCGCGCCCTAATCAAGAACGCGCCGATCATATTGCTTGACGAAGCGACCGCCGCACTCGATTCCGAATCCGAACTGCAGGTGCGCGAGGCAATGGAGCATCTTTGCCAGGGGCGCACGACTGTCGCGATCGCGCACCGGCTTCATACGGTGTCGCACGCCGACTGCATCTACGTAGTCGAGGACGGGCGTGCTGTCGAATCCGGTCGGCACGATGAATTGCTGCGGGCGGGCGGGCGCTATGCGTCATTCTATCGCCTGCAGCTCAAGGAGCAGGAAACACGCAGTCCTGTCGTGGCAGTCGCCTCGTCATGAGCGACGTGCGGTTGACGGCAACGCATCACACCTGATACGCACAACCATCTTTCCCCTGGCCGCCTTATTGCACGACCTGGCCATCCTCCAACCATAACGGTATCGAACGGCCAACTCATTATGACCGACAGCCGCTACGTCATTCCGCCCGCGTCACAATCCGCTATCGCGGTTGCAGGAACCGACAAAGTATTTCCGGTTCGCCGTATTTGGTGCGTCGGCCGCAATTACATTGAGCACATCCGTGAGATGGGACAAGACGAGCGCGCACCGCCTTTCTTTTTTGCCAAGCCTGCCGATGCCATCGTTCCGGATGGCGGCACCGTGCCCTATCCATCACTGACCAAAGATATGCATCATGAGGTCGAACTGGTGGTCGCGCTGAAAAGCGGCGGCCGCAACATTCCGGTCGCCAAAGCCAACGACTGCATTTACGGTTACGCGGTCGGCATCGACCTGACACGCCGCGACTTGCAGATTGCTTCACGCGACGTAAAGCGGCCATGGGAAGTCGGAAAGGCGTTTGATGCTTCCGCGCCGTGCGGCCCGTTGATGCCGGCGAGCAAAATCGGACATCCAGCCAAGGGCAAGATCGTCCTCAAGGTCAATGGACAGGTGCGCCAGGATGGCGATCTCAATCAGATGATCTGGAACGTCCCCGAAACGATCTCGAAGCTGTCGGAAATGGTGGCGCTTGAAGCCGGCGACATCATCATGACCGGTACCCCCTCAGGTGTCGCCGCCACTGTTGCGGGCGACAAGATCGAGTGCGAAGTCGAAGGCGTCGGCAAGCTAACCGTGACCATCGGTCCGCCGCTGAAATAGTGCTAAAATCCGAGATAGGCTTGCCGAACGCGGTCATCACCGAGCAACGTCTCGCCTGAGCCTGTGATAGTGATGCGGCCGTTCTCCAGCACATAGGCGGAGCTCGCGAGTTTTAGAGACACCGCGACGTTCTGCTCCACGAGCACGCAAGTCAGTCCATCGTTGTTGAGGTCGCGCACGCGTCGCAGCACGCTTTGCACGACGGTTGGCGCTAACCCGAGAGATGGCTCGTCGAACATCACCAGTTCTGGCGCGCCCATCAGGCAGCGCCCAATGGCAAGCATCTGCTGCTCGCCGCCGGACAACGTACCGGCCGCTTGGTGCCGGCGTTCGGTAAGAACCGGAAACAGCGCATAGACTTTCTCTAGATTTTGTTCGCGCGAGTCGCGTGCCCGCGGGAGCATGGCGCCCATGGCAAGATTTTCGGCTACCGACAGCGAAGGAAATACCTGACGGCCCTCCGCGACCTGGCCGATCCCAAGATCGCACACTTTATGGCTTGGCCAGCCGGCGATATCCAAGCCGCGAAAAAAGACGCGCCCTCGCGTGGGCTTATGCATCCCGGCAATGGTGCGAATCAGTGACGTTTTGCCGGCGCCGTTGGCGCCAACAATAGCGACAATCGCCCCCTCTTCAATCTCGAGCGAGACGCCGTCGAGCGCTTGCGCGTCGCCGTGGAAGACGTCGAGGTTTTCCACCTTCAACATCACGCGACTGCCTCCGCGCCCAAATAGCTGTCAATCACCGCGCGATCGCGCACGACTTCACCCGGCGCACCTTCGGCAATCGCGGCTCCGTGGTGCATCACCAGTATGCCCTCCGCGAGCGCCATCACGGCGCGCATTACGTGCTCGATGAGCAGGATCGTTAGCCCTGTCTCCTGATTGAGCTGCTTCAGGATCGCGACCATGCGGTCGGTCTCAGTCGGCCTTAAGCCCGCCATCACTTCGTCGAGGAGGAGCAGTTTCGGATCAGTGGCAAGCGAACGTGCCACCTCCAGCCGCTTGCGGTCAGGAAGCGTAAGCGAGGAGGCACGCTGCGCGCGCTTGTCGTAGAGATCGAGGCGGCGGAGGACGTCATGCGCGCGCACGCGCGCATCGTGGACTTGCCGCCGGTGCAATAGTGCGCCGACAATAACGTTGTCCTCGACGCTGAGCGCCGGAAATGGCCTCACAATCTGGAAGGTGCGGCCGATGCCGCGTCGGCAAATCTGATCGGGCGGAAGTCCATCGATGCCTTCGCCCGCGAACGTGATCGTTCCGCTGTCGGGCGCAAGAACTCCCGCGATCATGTTGAAAAGCGTGGTCTTGCCCGCGCCGTTTGGCCCGATCACCGCGAAGATCCCGCCGCGCGGTACCTGGAAACTGAGCCGGTCAACCGCCAGAAGGCCACGGAAGCGCTTGCTGACACCGTCGATCAAAAGAAGCGCGCTCATCGCCCCTGCTCCGTGAGGCCGATGCGCTTGCGAAGCCACGGCCAGACGCCGTCTGGCAGCGCCGTAATCACCAGCAGCAGGCAAATGCCATAGAATACCTGCTTGGCCCCTGGCACATCGATACCAAAGCCAGCCAATGTTGTGGTCAGCGTTTCAGCAAGTCCGGTCAATATGAATGCGCCAAGGATCGGACCAAACAGCGTACCGATACCGCCGACGATTGGCCCGAGGATGATCTCGATCGACCGCGAAATGTGAAACACCTGCTCGGGAAAAAGGTTGTTGTAGTAGAACGCATAGATGACGCCAGCGAACGAAGTCATGCCAGCGGAGATCACCACCGCGACCATCTTGTAGTGGAAGGTATCAATGCCGGCGGCGCGCGCGGCCTCTTCGTCCTCGCGAATTGCCTGCCAAAAGTAGCCGACACGACTCTGCAAAAGTACGCGGCACCCAATAAAAGCGAACGCCGTCGCGGCTAGCAGGATGTAATAGAACATCACCGGGTGGCCACGCAGTTGCCAGAGGTCGTTATGGGCATATTGCGCGACCGGCAGAAACAATCCGGCTGAACCGTTAGTCCAGCCTAGATGGTCGAAGCCAACACGGGCGAATTCGGCGACCGCAATGGTGAGAATAGCAAAGTACACGCCGGCAACGCGGAAACGGAAAGCCAGAAAGCCGATGAAAGCGCCAGCCAATGCCGCGATCGGCACAGCCAATACAAGACCGATCCATGGCCCGATTGCGAAATGAACGTAAAGCGCGGCTGCAATGTAAGCTCCCAGTCCAACGTAGAGCGCATGCCCGAGCGAGAGCTGGCCGGCAAACCCCATCATGATATTCCAGGCTTGGCCTACATAAGCGAAGTACAAAATCAGAATAAGCACGGTGAGCAGGTAATCGCCGACAACAAGCGGCGCGACCACGAATATCGCTGTCAGGGCGCCAAGCAGCAGCAGAGTCCGGCGCGGCACGCCATCGACAAGACGTGCGATCATGCCGCCCTCTTGCCCATGATGCCCTGTGGGCGGAACAGCAGCACCAGCACCAGAATGGCAAAGGCAAACATACTTTTTGCTGACGGCGAGAACAGCAAGCCAGCCATCGCTTCGGTAAACCCAATGAGCACGCCGCCAATGAGTGCGCCGCCCATCGAGCCGAGACCCCCGGTTATCACGATGACAAAGGCGAGAAGCGTATAGGACGGCCCCGCCGTTGGTGTGACATCGAAGATCAACAGCAGCATGCAGCCGGCGGCACCGACACAGGCAGCACCAAGGCCGAAAGTCAACGCATAGAGACGCTTGACGTCGAGCCCTACTACCAGTGCACCTGTATAATTGTCAGCGCAGGCACGGATCGCGGTGCCAAGCGGGGTGAACCGAAAAAAACCGAACAACGCCGCGGCAACCACAATGGCGGCGAGACCCGCATAAACCTTGGTGGCGTCGACAATCAGTGGACCAAACTGGAAGCTGTCATAGGCATAAGCCGTCTGCACATTCTGCGAATCGGGCCCAAACAAGATCAGCAATACATTGACAATGATGATCGCAATCGCGACAAGCAGCAGGAATTGGCTGTGTTCGGGTCGATTGACGAAGATGTTGATCAAGCCGGCCTGAAGTAGGTACCCGAGGGCGAACAGCACCGCTGCGATCGGTATCATCATCACCAGCGGGTCGAGGTGAAAGGCAGCGAACAGCGCCACCGCCATATACATAGCGATGGTCATCATCTCGCCGTGGGCAAAATTGACCACGCGCACTACGCCGAAAATCACTGACAGACCGAGCGCCATCAGGCCGTAGACAAGGCCGGTCAGAATCCCGCCGACGGCAACATTGAGATAGATATCTACGTGCACATATCGATCCTAAGCGCACAATACTCCGGCCGCCGTGACGGCCGGAGTATCGGCGGGGAAGCTGCGCGTCACCCGCGCTTATCGTACGGCTTGAGCGGCCATTCTACTTTGGCGTTGGCTGCCACTTTCGGCGCTACTGTCACGAGCTTGCCGCCGCGATTTTGAATCCCCGAATTCTTCAACTTGTCGTTCTGACCCTTTTCGTTGAACTGAATGCCGGGGCCAGGGCTTACATTGTTAGTGATGTTGGTCTTGCGGACAGCGTCGGCGAGCGCCTTCGGATCGGTGGAGCCGGCGCGCTTGTAGGCATCCGCAGCGACGAGCAACGCCTCGAACGTATAGACGTGATTGGTGTTGAGGTTGACGCCAGGATGGGCCTTGGTGAGCGCGGCCTCAAGTATTTTGCTTAGCGGCTTATTCGGATCGTACCAGGGCACGAAGCTCAGGGGCCCATCCGAAAGCTTGCCAAGGGTTTTCAGGTACTGATCCTCATACCACCCTGGCCCCATGCTCAAGATCGCCATCGGCGACCAGCGCTGCTTGACCAATTCGCGCGTGAGCAGGATAGCGTCGTTGAGCCGACTGACCATAAGCAAGGCGTCGGCGCCAGTGGCCTTGGCCTTGGAGATTTCCACTGACAGGTCGCGCGCCGCCGGATCATAAGCGATGGTTTCGACAAGCTTGTAGGGCAAGTCGAATTTCGGCATCACCGCGCCTATTCCGCCTTTCATCGCAGTGCCGAAGGTATCGTTCACGTGCATGAACACGGCAGTTTTTGGCGCGGATCCAGCGGCCTCGAATATTTCCTTCTGGTTGGCAAAGGCGTCGCTGAGGAGCATCCCGGCCGTCGGGAAATTGCGGAACACGAATTTGTAGCCCTGCTCCGTGATCTGCGGCGCGGCGGCGATATTGATAACGAAGGGAACACCCTTTTGCTCGGCAACTTGCGCAATCGCGGTACTCTGTCCGGAGTCGAAGGCACCCACGAGCAGTTGCGCTCCATCACTGATCAGCTTCTCGGAACGCGAGCGAGCGACGTCAACATTGGTCTCGGTATCGCCGCTTATGATCTGGAGCGGTGGCATGCCGAGATCCTTGAGGATACCGGCTGCGATGTCGACGCCGCGCTGGCAGTCCTGGCCGATGCCCGCCAGCACACCCGAGCGTGGCAGCAGCACGCCAACTTTCAGGGCGGCGTCCTGGGCACGCACAATGTTGAACGGGACGGTGCCGGCGATGGCACCCGCCCCTAAGCCCGCGGTCACACTGCGTCGCGTTAAGCCTTTGTCGATCTTATGCAGGTTGCGGCTCACGGTGGTAACCTCCCTCCCAACTTTATGGGTTGTTTGCGGCATGATGCCGGATTTTCCCCCCAGTCAACAAGCCGGAGATTGTCGGATCTAAGCGCTAAACAGCCGCTCGACCGCAGCAGCAATACGGAAAAGGCGGTGGTCATTGCCATTCCGCGCGACCAGCATCAGTCCGGTCGGCAGGCTGCCTTCGCATGGCATTGGCAAAGAGATTGCGCAGAGATCGAAAAAGTTCACAATGACTGTATTGCGCAGAAGCATGGCGTTCTTGCGGGCAAATTCATCCGCCGCTGCGACCTCGACCATGGTCGGTGCCACAATCGGAGTGGTCGGCCAAACCAGTACATCCAGGTCAGCGATCCGTGCGTCCATTGAGTAAATCAACCGGGCGCGGTCCCGCACCATATCGATATAATCGGCAGCGCTAACGTTACGCGCGCGCTCGAGCCGCGCTCGCACATTCGGATCGATAGCATCGGCGCGCCGCGACAGTAGATCGCGATGCACGGTGAAGGCCTCCGCCGGCTGCACACCGCCCTTGCTGTTGACCTGCACCATGCCGTCGATCTGTGACAGCGTTTCCTTGGTGAGACGTACACCAGCGCGCTTGAGCATGTCGAGTGCCTGTGGAAAGCACCTCGCCACCGTGTCATCCAAATTCTCCACCGGCATACCTTCCACGACGCCCACGCGAAGACCCGCTAGCGCTGCCGGTTCAAGCGACGCGTAGTTTTCGCCCGCCATGACCGCATCGGCCCGGGCGCACGCCTCGACCGAGCGCGCGATCGGCCCAATCGAGTCAATGCTATACGACAGCGGGAAGGCACCATCAGTCGGAATGCGCTGTCGGCTTGGCTTGTAGCCAACAATGCCGCAGAGCGCACCCGGAATGCGGCACGAACCGCCGGTGTCGGTGCCAATCGCGATCTCGCACATTCCATCCGCTGCGGCTACGGCCGCACCCGACGATGATCCACCGGGAACACGTTTACGATCAGCCGGATTGCCCGGTGTTCCAAAATGCGGATTGGCGCCGATGCCTGAGTAGGCAAATTCTGACATGTTGGTCTTTGCGACAATGATCGCGCCGCCCGCACGCAACCGTCGCACCACCGGCGCATCAGTTGCAGCCGGCTTTGCGTCCTCGGCAAGCGCCTTGGAGCCTGCCCGTGTCACTTCGCCGGCGACATCGAACAAATCCTTGATGCTGACAATCGTGCCATCAAGCGGCCCTAGCGAAATTCCAGCTTTCGCGCGCGCATCGGCCGCTCCGGCGGCGGCCTTTGCCTGCTCGCGATAGACGGTCAGGCACGCCCGCGCGCCTTCGCCTTTCGGGTCATCAATACGGCCGAGTGCAGCGTCGAGCCGTTCGCGGGCGGAGATGGTCTTCATGCTGCAATCCTAATCACGCCGATTAACTGATATGTATCAATGCATAACCTGTGCCCGTGCGCTTTGCACGACCTCTCATGGCCATCTGCCGCGTTTTTTGATGGGAATTTTTTCAAAATGTCCGCCGTATTTCATCCTCAGAATTATCAACAGCAAATCTCGAGGCTTGCGTTGGCGAGTGGTGGCGATAGGCTTTCCTGCAGGTCACCCATCTTCGGCTCTGCCGGACA
>JBARNC010000087.1:0-2264 GCA_049802775.1 Pseudolabrys sp.
GTTCTCGTTCGATCGCTCCGCCGATCTCCTTCTGGTGCTGATTATCGGCGGCGCCGGCTATCTCTATGGCGGCCTGATCGGCGCAGTCATCTTCAAGTTCATGCAGGATTATCTTTCGGCGCTGACGCCGCAGTACTGGCCGTTTTGGATCGGCCTCGTTCTGGTGGCGATCGTACTCGTCGGCCGCGACCGCATAACGTCGTGGACGGCGCCCATACGTCTCATCGCCGCGCGCCTGGATTGGCGGACGTTTGGACGCCACCGGGCCGACTCGCCCACCGAAGGACGCTGACAATGACCGAAGTGCTGGAAACGATCGGTCTGACAAAGCGATTCGCAGGCATCGTGGCGGCCAATAACGTTTCGTTGCAGATTGCGAAAGGAGCCCGGCACGCCCTAATTGGGCCGAACGGCGCCGGAAAGACCACATTGATCAACTTGCTGACGGGCGTGTCGCGGCCGACGAGCGGCAGCATCCTGCTCGACGGCGAAGAAATTAGCAATCTGCCGACGTACAAGCGGGTGCGGCTCGGGATCGTTCGTACGTTTCAAATCAACCAGTTGTTCAGCGACCTGACGCCACTCGAGACCATCGGTCTGGCGGTATCCGAACGGCGGGGCCAAGGTCTCGACTGGTGGCGAATCGTCGGCAGCCGATCGGACTTGGTGACAGAAGTAGTCGAAATTCTGGAGCGTTTTCACCTCACCGATGTCATTGATAAGCGCACCGCGGTTCTGCCCTACGGCAAGCAACGTCTCTTGGAAATCGCGGTCGCGATCGCCTGCCGTCCACGGGTGCTGTTGCTTGACGAGCCGGCGGCTGGGGTTCCCGAGGATGAGCGACATGAAATTTTATCCGCAGTCGCGGCATTGCCTAGCGATGTCAGTGTTCTGCTAATTGAGCATGACATGGACATCGTCTTCTCGTTCGCCGACCGCATTTCGGTGCTCGTTAACGGCGCGCTGTTCGTCGAGGGCACCCCGGAAGAAGTTGCCAATGATGCCCGCGTCAAGGCCGTTTATCTCGGCGAGGAGCTGATCGATGCCTGACCTTTTGAATGTTGAACGGCTGACTGCCGGCTATGGCGAGGCAGTCGTCCTGATGGATGTCAGCTTCAAGATCGCCAAAGGCCAAGCGCTGGCGCTGCTCGGCCGCAACGGCATGGGTAAGACTACCCTCGTTAATTCGGTTATCGGCGTTACTCGCCACATCAGTGGCAGCATCAGTCTCGATGGCCACGATATAACTGGGATGCGCCCGGACCAACGCGCGCATGCCGGCATTGGCTGGGTGCCGCAGGAGCGCAATATTTTTCGCTCTCTGACGGTCGAAGAGAACATGACTGCAATCGAGCGGCCAGGACCATGGACGCTGGCCAAGGTCTATACCTTATTTCCGCGCCTCGCCGAACGCCGTCACAATCTTGGCAATGAGCTATCCGGCGGCGAGCAGCAGATGCTCGCTGTTGCCCGCGCCCTCGTTCTCAATCCGCGCATCATGCTGCTCGATGAACCGCTCGAGGGGCTTGCGCCGATCCTCATCGAGGAACTACTGACGGTCTTGCGCAAGATCATTCGCGAGGAAGGGCTTTCCGCTATTTTGGTGGAGCAGAACGCACAAAAAATTCTAGGCGTGACGGATCAGGCCATCATCATCGAGCGCGGGAGTATTGTCTATCGCGGCGCCAGTGCAGCAATCACGGCCGATCGTTCAGTATTGGAAACGTATATGGGTGTTACGGATACAAGTAAAGATAGTCGTAGGATGCAACGCAAAAAAATGACCCCATGATTGATGAATCGCAGAGCTGAGCACTATAAGATGCGTGAAGCGCTCGCCAATTTAACGGCGGCGCCTCGTTCAATTCGAAACCCTCTGGCGATCGTTTGCCATTTCGATCACAATAAAAAGATGGCCTGCGCTAAAAACATTTTTATAGCCGCTGCTTGCACGATTATCGTGGCATTGCCCGGGATTACTTTTGCCCAGCAACTAATGCCTGGCCTAAGCCTCCACCCTGATAAGCCGCCACTGACTCCAGAGGAGCAAGAAAGACGAAAGGCCGTCGACGACGCATATAAATCAGCAATTAAGAAACTCCCCGACAAGAAAAAACTTGCGGACGATTCCTGGGGAAATATTCGTTCGACTACGACAACGTAATCTAAGCAGCGGTAGTCGCAATCGGCGCTGCCTAATTTGCCATTATGTTCTTTGCCGGTATTTGTCGCCTTGCGCTAGGGCACGACCCCAAAGCCTGCGC
>JBARNC010000088.1:0-4003 GCA_049802775.1 Pseudolabrys sp.
GTTCATTCCCACCCTCGAAGAACTCATAGAGGCGTGTGAGAAAAAGGAAGGCTATGGCCACTTCAGTCTTGAGCATCAACAACTCGGATGGTTTGCCTCAATTGAAGCTCAAGACGAGCAAACCTACAGCGGGTCCCATCAGGCGACTGCCGAAGAAGCCGTTGCCCGCTTGTGGCTGGCATTGAAGAAACAATGACGCGTTTGAAGCAACAGCCGCGCTGACCTCCGAGTCTTCCCTGCTGCGCGCCGACACACTATTATCGAATAAATGGCGTAATGTCCGCTATCTGGGGAAAAGCGGACATGACGTGGACATCGCAGAGTGTCCGCTAATGACCCAAAGCCCCGCCACCTATATGCGCGGGGCTTTGTTCTTATCATTTCGTGCATATATACATCGTGGGTCGACGGGCCGCGTATGTGCGCCCGTAGCAGCTTTAATCAACACCACAATGAAAGGGGTTGTGTCGGAACAGACACGCCGCAAAGGAGATATTGTGACGAATTCAATGGAAGCCCTGAAGAAGCGAGCAGATGCACGCTTCAAGAAAGACGAGCGGGTTCGAGAAGGCAAGGAGGCAATGCTGCAATATGAGGCCGAGGGTCGCGCCGTTCGCGAAAAAACTGCACGGTTAAGAGCGCTTCGATTGGACAAGGAGGCGGCGGAGAAAAACGAAGGGGTCGCAGCGCGCGCCGGTCAGCCCTTGGTTGCCAGAAAAAAGGTGAAACATGGCTGCTAGTAGCAAGAATACGCGAATGCAATCGCGGTTGGAGAAGGCTGCACGGGAAAATCACAATCTCAGCGTGGACTACGAAGTCCAAGCAAAGATTCTTCGCGAGAAGACCGCGCGACTGAAGGCTCTCCGGTTGGCTAAAGAAGCGGCCGAGAAGAAAAACTCGGGCGCTTAAACTTTCCGCCTCAACATTAGCGGACTAGGTTGCAATGGCAAACGTCGATGAACTTTGGCAGATGGCGACCGACCTCTACGCGCGGGGGCAATTGTCTAATGATCCTTCAATGAAGCAAAGGCTCATGAGGGCGGCTCACGACTATCTTAAACAGGCAGAAGAAGTGCGACGCGGCCGCACAGTCATCAGGCCGAGTATCCGAAAATCGGACAGGAAGATCGGGTAGGCAACTAGAGCCGCTCACGTCAGATAAAAAGTGTGCGGGTTGGGTATTTCGCTCGCACAAAGCGGACATCGAAGAGCTACCGGCGCATGTCCGCTCTTGGGGGCAAAGCGGACATGCCATTTTGAACCCAAAGCGGACAAATAGCGGAGCGACGTCCAGGTAGCTACAATTCTATCAACCGCTGACCTATTGATCTGCATCATTGCATGTGGCGGTAAAATCGCACTGACTAAATCTAACGCTTCACGAGAGGAAAATCTTGTGGTCGAGGCTCGCGTCGAGCGGAGGCTTGCCGCCATTCTGGCATGCGACATTGCTGGCTACAGCCGGTTGATGGGCGTTGACGAGGAGGGAACCCTTCGACAACTGAAAGCGCACCGCAGGGAATTGGTCGATCCCAAGATCACCGAGCACCGCGGCCATATCGTCAAGACTACCGGCGACGGGATGCTGGTGGAATTTGCCAGTGTGGTGGACGCAGTGCGTTGCGCCCTCGAGGTGCAGCGCAGCATGGTCGAGCGCAGCGCCGACGTGCCGCAGGAGAAGCGAATCGAGTTCCGCATGGGCATCAACGTTGGTGACATCATCGTCGATGGTAACGACATTTTTGGCGATGGGGTGAACGTAGCGGCGCGTCTGGAGGGCTTGGCCGAGCCGAATGGGATCTGCGTATCGAGCCGCGTGCAAGAGGACGCGCAGGGACGGCTCGATATCGCTTTCGAGGACGCTGGCGAGCAGACACTGAAAAACATTGCGCGGCCGGTACGTGTCTATCGTGTGCGCGTAAATGGGGCCGCGGCCAAGGCGCCACCCGCACTCCCCGACAACCCATCGATAGCCGTTTTGCCATTCCAGAACATGAGTGGCGATCCCGAGCAGGAATACTTCGCCGACGGCATGGTGGAGGACATAATCACAGCTTTGTCTCGTTTCCGGCATCTATTCGTGATCGCTCGCAATTCGAGCTTCACCTACAAAGGCCGAGCCGTGGACATTAGGCAGGTCGGCCGTGAATTGGGGGTACGGTATGTACTTGAAGGCAGCGTGCGTAAATTGGCAAACCGCGTTCGCATCACCGGTCAGCTTATTGATGCCTTAACCGGGGCCCACCTTTGGGCAGATCGGTTCGATGGTGATCTTGAAGATATTTTCGATCTGCAGGATCGGATTACGTCCAGCGTGGTGGGCGCGATCACGCCCAAGTTAGAGCAAGCAGAGATCGAACGTGCCAAGCGCAAGCCGACCGAAAACCTTGGTGCCTACGATTACTTTTTGCGCGGAATGGCGAGCTTTTATCGGCGGACCAAGGAAGCCAACGACGAGGCGCTGCGTTTGTTCTCCAAGGCCATCGAGCTCGACCCTGATTTCGCCTCCGCCTATGGCATGGCCGCGTGGTGCTACGTCTGGCGCAAGATCAATGGTTGGATGACCGACCGAGGGCGGGAAGCTACTGAAGCTGCGCGATTAGCTCGGCGGACAGTGGAATTGGGCAAAGATGATGCAGTCGCTCTTGCGAGGGGCGGGCATGCGATTGGCTTTGTTGTCGGCGACCTCGATCGCGGCGTCGCCGTTATCGATCAGGCGCTCCTACTCAATCCAAACCTGGCGACGGCGTGGTACCTCAGCGGCTGGCTGAGAGCCTATTGCGGCGAGCCGGACGTGGCGATCGAGCACCTGGCGCGCGCCATGCGCCTCAGTCCGCTCGATCCGACCTTGTATCATATGCAGGCGGGGACGGCGTTTGCGCACTTGCTCGCCGGCCGCTTCGACGCTGCGTCGTCATGGGCGGAAAAGGCATTTCGGGACCAGCCGAGTTACCTTCCCGCAACAGCTGTCAACGCGGCGAGCCATGCGCTTGCCGGGCGGATGGAGGAAGCACGCCAAGCACTGGATCGCTTGCGCCAGATCGATCCCGCGCTGCGCATCTCCAATCTCAAGGACTGGTTCCCGATCCGTCGGCCAGAACATTTCGCTCGGTGGACCGAGGGCCTGCGAAAGGCGGGACTACCAGAGTGATCAGCAACTGGTCAGCCGCGCCGATGAGGTTATCGAATGAATGGCGGAATGTCCGCTATTGGCACAAAGCGGACATACCCGCGCTTCCAGTCTACTCGTTTCGCGCGCTACCATTCTTCCCAGAGCTTCGGGGGTATTCATGAGGTGGCGTGATTTTGTCACAATTATCGTAGCGGCGGGCATTTTGACCGGCCAGTTGCCAGTGTTCGCGCAAACATTTCGTACGTATAACTGTTACGATGGTTCTCAATTCATTCTCGCCTTCTTTGAGGGCGACAAACGCGCTCATTTGCAACTTGATGGGAAGGCCGTAACACTTCCAAAGCGTATATCTTTATCCGGATCACGCTACGCGAAAGGCGACATCAGTTTGAGGATTACAAAGACGGGCATCACTCTCAAGCGCGGAAAGCGATTGACAGAATGTATCACTCGGTCATGGGTCGGATCACTGTTGCCGCCGAGGTGATCGAGTAATGATCGATGTCCGCTATTGGCACTTAGCGGACATTCGGAATCCGCCGATTAATGTCCGCTTTCGGGGTAACAGCGGACATCATTGACGCGCCGTGCCATTAGGACTATGCCGCAATTTGTGGAGACGCGGGGCCATCGCGCTAACTCGACTCGGCGCACCTAGCGGTCGTTTTCAGGACAAAGTCCCGTCGAGTGCAGGAGCGAGCCAATGGCCCGTGTCACCGTAGAAGATTGTCTCGACAAAGTTCAGAACCGCTTCGAGCTCATCCTTGTGGCGAGCCACCGGGCTCGCTTGATTTCGTCGGGGTCGAAAATAACCGTTGAGCGCGACAACGACAAAACTCCGGTCGTGGCGTTGCGCGAAATCGCCGAAAC
>JBARNC010000089.1:0-3711 GCA_049802775.1 Pseudolabrys sp.
TGAGAGTTTGTATCGTGTCGGAATGCCATCGCTCTGGAAGACCGATGCGGTCGCTGGTGACTATCACAGGCGAACTGCGCTCCAGCGTTGCATCCGCAACGAACAGCAGTGCAATCAGTGCAAAACCTACCACACCAAAAAAGGCGAGAACTGGCATTGTCGCGCTCCGACATAATCCGGGCTCCGGGCGAGACAGGGAGCCATCATCCATCCGTCGTCCCGGAGCTAACCGAGTGCGGGGTGTGACACATAGGCGATAATGCCCGCACTTGCGAATTTTATCCGACTACGTTCGAACTACTTTGTCCCAGTGGTCCCGGTACCGGTGGCCCCGCTGCCAGTAGTTTCTTTGTCCCCTCCGCGCCGCGTATCACGCCGTTCGTGGCGCCCTTCGCGTCGTGTATCACGCCGTTCGCGCCGTCCTTCGCGCCGTCTCGCCGAAGAACAAACCGCTCTTCATCAACTCGCTGACCATATTTCGCAATAGGTAAATCTGCGGTTCAGCGCAGGACAAGGGCACCAGCCCCGTCCCCCGTCCCCGCCCTTGTCCCGCTTAGAGGCCGCCCCACCCCAAGGTGGCCTCTTTGTTTCTCATCCGTTATGGCACACAGTTCGCCGCGCGGAATGTCCGCTTTTGGCACTTAGCGGACATTCGGAAACCGCCGATGAATGTCCGCTATTGGGGGTAAAGCGGACATCGTGGAATGTCCGCTAATGACCCAAAGCGGACATCGACGAAAGCCGCGACACAGACTTGGGCCAAATGGCTGTCAACTGATGTTCGACGCCAGACGCCAACAACCTCAATCCTTAGCCCATCACGCTCGATCTTGCGCCGGTTGATGACGTCGCTATACCTGCTCAATTCGATCAGCTGGCTTGCGATTTTGTTTCTAAGCTGTTCGATTTTTATTTCAAGGCGCCGCGCCAACATCGCAAATTCCGCGCGCAGTAGATCTTTATCGGCTTGTATCTCCTCCACCGATTATGGGAAGGCAGCCTCCATCCGCCTGACGGTCAGCCCCCAATGTTCACTTGTACGACCAATGGGCCCGCTACCGTGAGCGCGATATCGAAGGAATGGTATCGCATGGCGGCAAAAAGGCGAGCACAAGCATCATTAATGGTTCGCAATTCGCTCCAGTGCGGCAGGGCCAGTCCCAACAGAGGCGTCCCTGTCTCCGGATGTTTGCTTAGCTCTTCGAGTTCAAGCCCCTTGCCGCGCACAACGCGACGAATCACGCCAGTCATCGGATCGAGATCGGCCAACAGGTTACCTGGCCGCCAGTAATTGTCCGCGATACTAGTTGCGGCAGGGATCTTCAATAATATAAACGGTGTTGAAATTTCATTCGATTTCACGAAATTGATTGCGCGAACGGTTGCAACATATTTGCTCAATGCCCGAATGGTCGGATGGTTTTGAATGAACGCTTGGAGAAGAAACGTGCGTGTCCCAATAACTCTCTCAAACAATCTTTCGAAAGTCATCGGCTCTGCTTGTTCGAGCAGCACATGATCACCGTCAACGCCTGCAATTACGAATGCGCCAAAACTGCCTATGCCCGAATTTGCCTTCCCAAACACAGGAAAAGAGTTCAATCCTCTCAAAAGATTTCTGAGCATGTCTGGCGACGTGATTTTTTGGTCGGAGCCAAAAGACCGGATGCTATGATCAATAACAGCAAGTGTCCGTGGAGTTCGGAATCCATTATGCTGCAAAAGATTGTAAATGATCCATTTATCTTCAGTCAGCCCCTACCTCTCGCCAGAAATTAAGCCGCGCTGATCAGTGACCGCTTATGCGTTCGTTGTGGATCAGAACGTCCCGTTAAGGACGCGCGTCGGAGCCGGTACCTTGCGGCCGAAAATTCATGCGACCCGTACGAGTGCCTTCGAGCCAAAACTACGCAGCACTCTAAGCGTGGGGCGTTCAAAAAATCGGAACATGAAAGCACCCACGAGATTAGCTGCCAGAACCCCAAATACGATCAGCACGAAACTTGACATTGTACCCGATGGGAGAAACGCATGGATGGTACGACCGAGTGCGGAGAGCACCAGAACATGCGTTAAGTAGGTTGCGTAGGACCAGTCGCCGAGCGCAACGAATAATTTCGCTGGCACCCGCACTGCATTCTGCTCCAATGCCGCGAGCCAATAGACGATTAGTGCCGCTGGAATCCCAAACAGCGCTACGCGCCAGGCGTCTAAATGCGTGTTGTTCGCAAGCGGCAGGGCTGGTGCAACGAATACGATAGAAGCGGCAAGCATTGCGAGCCCAATAGCGCAGGCCCAACCGGCTCCGCGCATGGGCTTGTGATCATAGAGAACGCCGATTGCAGCGCCCATCACAAATTCTGCCGTGAGCGGGTTGGTGCAGACACGCCCGACCGGAAAACTTGTCAGGTAGTCGCCGCCAAGGACTATCACGATGAGCAAACCCAGACCCCACCCGAGAAGCCCAGTAGGGATCGGAATCCGCAGCGCCAACAGAACTGCAAATACGAGATAAAAATAAACTTCGTGAATAAGCGTCCAACCAACGGCAAGTAACGGCAGCGTCGAATCCGGCACTAGTAAAAAGGATCGCCAAAGTGAGATTGGCGCTGTCACCGACGAATTTACCCACGTTGGTTCGGCCAAGCTTGTAGCGAGTACAAGGAGAGAGACCAGCCAATACGCCGGATAAATCCGTGCCGCGCGTCGCCAGAGAAACTGAACAGCTCCGATGTTTTTTCCGGCCACAGCAACCATGATGAAGCCAGACAGAACGAAAAAAATGTCTACCCCAGCAATGCCATATAAGCTGAATGTCGGCAGAATTTGGCCGCCAGTGTATTTGGCTTCAATGGTGAATAAATGCGAGAGAACGACGAGATTTGCTGCAACGCCGCGCGTGACTTGAAGAGTCAGAAGTCTCGCCATTTCGCTCCACGTGCTCGCAGTGCCGATTTGCGAACTCTAAAAACGCTAGATGAAAATAGGCCGAATGCAAACACCTTATCCAATATGAAGCTCTGGAATGAAGAGGATTTGGCATGCCCGCTTTACCCCCGAAAGCGGACATCTGGTCATTTCACCCCGAATTGACCCAACTGCGACATTCAGCAAATCACCACATTGGTAATCGCGGGATCACTTGCTGTTGCGGGCAGGCATTTCCAGAGTCTGCGGGTATCGCCAGATTAGGCGTGGCACCAGACCGGGAAATGCCAATTCGCTACAGCATTTTCGTGGCGGCGGGACAAATCGGAATGGTGTTTGCCGTCTCGGGTTATCTCAACTCTCTTTGTCGGAATTTCGCGGGACAAGCGGTCAAGTCATTGGTCACTCTCTCGGCTGTCATCCTTGTTGCCCAGCAGGTTGCTTCGGGCTTTGCCGCAACCGCCGTTGCACAAAAATATGTTTCGCTCTGGGAGCTCTTTCGTTCAGGACGGGTAGGCTGCAAAGAATTGGTGCGGCTTTGATCCTGTTTATGTTCTCAGTCGCTGTTGCTTGGCTTCTTGTCACATTGAGCTCATACAGAGCGACTCCGCGCTGGACGCCGGAAATGGAATCTTATGTGTATCCCTCTCAGGCCCAGCTTCCGGTGTTCAGCCTGCCCCTGACTGATGTGAGAGATGTGAGTGGGATCGGAGGAAACTTCCTTTGGTTCGCTAATGGCTGCACGTAAAGGTTCTCATGCCCCCGCACAGAGCGATTTTGTTC
>JBARNC010000090.1:0-21494 GCA_049802775.1 Pseudolabrys sp.
GCCGACGGCCGCGTGGGCGCGCTGCGCTACGACCAGGTCGAGGACGTCGGCGCCCATATCCGGGCCCCTGAGCCGGCAACGCTCTATCGGATGCACGGCAATCTCACCGGCGCCTATGACATCCGAAACGTCACGGTGCGAAATCGTGTGGTGCTGACCAACAAAACCCCGACCGGACTGAACCGAGGCTTCGGTGGCCCACAAATGTATTACGCGCTCGAACGACTGATGCAGCGGGTCGCGATCGAGCTCCAACTCGATCCGATCGAGGTGATCCGTCGCAATCTCGTGCCGACCAAGGCATTTCCCTACCGAACCGCGAGCGGCGCCATGCTTGATTCCGGCGACTATTCGCATGCGCTCGACGTTGCGCTGACTGACGGCGGATTCGCCGAGCTGAAAAAGCGCCGCGACGCGGCGCGCGCACAGGGGCGCATTTACGGCATCGGCTGCACGGCCGTGGTCGAACCGAGTGTCTCGAATATGGGCTACATCACGATGGTGCTAACGGCGGAAGAACGCCGGCGCGCGGGAGCGAAGAACGGCGCACAGGCGACTGCCACCGTCGCGTTCGATCCGCTTGGCGCGGTTAGCGTTCACGCCACTTCGGCGCCACAAGGGCAAGGCCATCGCACCGTGCTGGCGCAAATCGTCGCTGATGCGTTTGGGCTTGCTCCGAATGACATTCGCGCCGTCACCGAGATCGATACCGCGCGCGACGCCTGGTCGATCGCCTCCGGCAACTACTCCAGCCGGTTCGCGGCCGCGGTCGGTGGCGCCGCGCACCTTGCCGCCACGCGGCTCAAGGAAAAACTGGCGCGCACAGCCGCCGCGCAGCTCAATGTGCCCCCGGCAGAGATCGAATTCACCGGCGGACGCGTGCGTGCGCGCGGCAATCCGGACAACAGCATTCCGTTCGCACGGCTCGCCGCGACCAGCCACTGGTCGCCGGGCGTTGTGGCCGACGGCAATCAGGCGCTGCGCGAGACGGTGTTCTGGACGCCGCCAGAGCTCACCCCGCCGACCGAAGCCGATGAAGTCAATTCGTCGCTTTGCCACGGATTCATTTTCGACTTTTGCGGAGTCGAAATCGATCGCGTCACCGGCGCGGTGCGCGTCGACAAATATGTCACCATGCACGACTGCGGGCGCGTGCTGCATCCCGGCATGGTTGCGGGCCAGATCACCGGCGGCTTCGCGCAAGGGGTCGGCGCAGCGCTCTACGAGGAATTCGTCTACGCACCCGACGGTGCCTTTCTCACCGGTACCTTCGCCGACTATCTCCTGCCGACGACCACGGAAGTCCCCGTTCCCATTATTTTGAACGTCGAAACAGCCTCGCCTTTCACCCCGCTTGGCGCCAAGGGCGTCGGCGAAGGCAATTGCATGAGCACGCCGGTCTGTCTCGCCAACGCCGTGGCCGACGCGCTCGGGCTTGCCGCGATTGACCTGCCAATGACGCCGGCGAAGCTCGCCGCTCACATTTATCCGACCGAACACGCGCCGGACCGAACGCGGGGGCGATCTTGAAGCCCGCCCGCTTCGACTATCTGCGGGCCGGGACGTTGGCGGAGGCGCATGCCACCCTTGCCTCCGAGGGCGAGGATGCCCGCATCCTTGCCGGCGGACAGAGTCTGGTGCCGATGCTGTCGATGCGGATGGCGCGCCCGAAAGTCCTCGTAGACATCATGCATCTGCCGGAACTGGCGAATATCGAACCCGACGGAAATACCATCCGCATCGGCGCTGGCGTACGGCAGGCAAACCTTCTGGCATGGCCCGCGCTTCATGAACGCCAACCACTCATGGCCGTCGCGTTGCCTTGGGTCGGACACGCGCAAACCCGCAGCCGCGGGACGGTTTGCGGATCGGTCGCCCACTCCGATCCGAGTGCCGAAATTCCGCTCGTCCTGCTCGCACTTAAAGGCGCGATCCATTTGTCGTCACAGCAAAAGCAGCGGTGCGTTCCAGCCGTTGATTTCTTCACCGGGATGATGTCGACGGCGCGCAATGATGACGAGCTGATCGAGGCCGTCGACGCGCCGTGCCGCACTCCCGGGCATGGGTATGCGTTCCGTGAATTCGGCCGGCGGCACGGCGATTTCGCTATCGTGGCTTGCGCGGCAGTGGCGCACGCTGACGGCGTGCGGCTTGCGATCGGCGGCGTCGCCGATTGCCCCGCCGTCCGCGACTATCCCGATCTCACCGGGACCGCGCTCGACGACGCGCTCGACGGATTCGCCTGGGAACTCGACGCGCGCGACGATCTGCACGCAACCCAGAGTTTTCGCCGCAATCTCGTCCGACAACTTGGTCGGGCGGCGATCGAGGAGGCCCGCCGATGCCGCGCATGAGTGCCGACGCGCGCCACCACATTCGGTTTAAGCTCAACGGTCGCACGGTAGAGGCCGATGCCGAGCCGCGCATGCTGCTGACTGATTTCCTGCGGTACAATCTGGCGATGACCGGCACCCATGTCGGCTGTGAGCACGGTGTGTGCGGCGCCTGCACGGTCGAAATTGATGGCGTGCCCGCCCGTGCCTGCCTGACGCTTGCGGTACAGGCTGATGGCGCCAACATCCGTACTATCGAAGGCCTTGCGCCCGAGCCCGGTCGCCTGTCCATCCTGCAGGAGGCGTTCCGCCGTCATCACGCACTGCAATGCGGCTTCTGTACCGCCGGGATCCTGTTGTCGCTCGAATGCTATCTGCGCGACAATCCGTCGCCCGACGAAACGGCGCTCCGCGATTATCTCGGCGGCCATCTGTGCCGCTGCACCGGTTACGTCCCGATCATCGCCGCGGCGCTCGATGCCGCCGCGCGGCTGCGCGAGACGCACAAGCATGCTTGATCTTGGCACCAGCTTCCTCGCCAGCGTCGAGCGCGACCCGCGCGCGCTGGCGATTGTCGATGACGATGTGCGCTTAACCTACGCCGATTGGTATCGGCGGATTTCCGCGGTCGCCGACGCACTCGGCGCCCTCGGGCTCAAAAGCGGCGATCATTTGCTAACGGTGCTGCCAAACCGCTGGCAGGCCGCGACCCTGCATTGGGCGTGCCAGTTCACGGGCGTCATCCTCACGCCCGTGAACTGGCGCGTGACCACCGCCGAGCTCGATTTCCTGGTCGAGAATTCGGACGCAAAAGCAATAGTCTATGACGCCATCGCGGCGACAAGCGTCGCACAGTCGGCGAAGACTCAGAACCGTGCGCGCATTGCGCTCGAGGCGCCAAAATCCGGCGAAACCGCCTGGACCGCGCTCGTGGAGCACAAGGCGCCGGATGCAGAACCGCACGCAACGGCCGATGCCTGGTCCATCATGCTTTACACGTCAGGCACCACTGCGCAGCCGAAGGGCGTGCCGCGCCGCCACGGCGCCGAACGCGCGGCAGCGCTCGCGCATGTCGCACAGAACATGTACGCCAACGGCGAACGTACGCTCGGGGTCATGCCGCTATACCACACCATGGGCGTGCGCTCGCTGCTGGCAATGTCCCTGATCGGCGGCACGTTCGTCTGTCTGCCGCGCTTCAACGTGCAGAAGGCGCTGGCGCTGATCGCGGCGGAAAAAATCAGCAATCTCTATCTGGTGCCGACGCTCTACCACGATCTCATTCATCACGAGCGTTTTGCCGCGGCCGATGTACGCTCGGTGCGCAAGCTCGGTTTTGCGGGCGCGCCTATGACCGACGGTCTGCTCAAAGAGTTGCAAGCAGCGTTCAAACCTGAGCTGTTCGTCAATCATTACGGTTCATCGGAAATCTACACCTTTACTATCGACCAGAACGCGCCAGCAAAGCCTGGCTCTGCCGGACGCGCCGGGATTAATCAGCGCGTGCGCGTCGTGAAACTCGGCGCCACTTCGCCCAACCAAGTTGCCGCCGCTGGAGAGGAAGGCGAGGTGATCGCGCAGCTCATGAGCGACGAGGCGTTCGAAGGCTATTGGCGGCGGCCGGAAGCTGACGCCAAGGCCATTCGGAAAGGATGGTATTTCACCGGCGACACCGGCTATTTCGACCCGGATGGCGATTTGTTCGTTACGGGTCGCGTTGATGACATGATCATCAGCGGCGGCGAGAACGTCTCACCGGTCGAAATCGAAAGCTGCTTGTCGCTCCATCCGGCTGTGTCGGAAGTTGCTGTCGTCGGCCTTCCGGACGAGCGCTGGGGCAAGGTGATCGCCGCTTTCGTCAAGCGCCGCAAGGCCGTCGAGGAGGCTGAGCTCGATGAGTTTTGCCAGACCTCCGGCCTCGCCAAATTTAAGCGCCCACGCCGTTATTTGTTCGTGCACGATATACCTAAATCGCCCGTAGGCAAGCTCCTTCGCCGAAAGCTTGCGGCCGGCGAGTACGAACCCGAAAGCGCGCCCGCCGACCTGCCAGACAACGGAACCGCAGCATGACGACCATAATTTCGTCCGACCCGCGCCTCGCCACACTCGACGGCTTCCGTGTGGAAATCGATGTCGCTCAAGAGCGCGCCGATATCATCCTCGACCGGCAGCCGTTCAACATCATCGCGATGCCACAGCGCGATCAGTTGCGGCTAAGTTTCGAGGCGCTCGACGAGGACAAGCACGTGCGCGTTATCGTGCTGCGCGCAGTCGGCGAGCATTTTTCGAGCGGCGGCAATATCAAGGGTTTCATGGAAGCGACGCCTGAGCACGTGTCAAAGCTCGCCTGGAACATCGCGGCGCCGGCGCGGTGCAGCAAGCCCGTTATCGCGGCCAATCGTGGCTATTGCTTCGGTGTCGGCTTCGAGATTTCCCTTGCCTGCGATTTCCGTATTGCCTCAGAGACTTGTTTTTATGCATTGCCAGAACAGAAGCTCGGTCAGATTCCAGGTTCCGGAGGCTCGGCGCGGTTGCAGAAGATCATAGGCATCACGCGCACCAAGGACATCGTGATGCGTTCGAAACGTATCAGCGGCAAGCAGGCTTACGAGTGGGGAATCGCAACCGAATGCGTGCCGGACGGCAAGCTCGAAACTGCGACCGATGAATTGGTGAAAGAACTACGCCCCTTTTCTCCGCTCGCGCAGCGCACCGCCAAAAAGCTGCTTAACGACACGGAAGACGCGACCCTCTCCACTGCAATCGAGCTTGAGGGCCATTGCTACAGCCGGCTGCGGCAGTCAGACGACTTCCGAGAGGGGGTCGAAGCGTTCCACGCCAAGCGGCCGGCGAAATTTAGCGGGACATGACGGCGCCACGCCAGAATTGAAACCCGTGCGATGCCACCGGGGGGTCGTCTCCCGCTGAACTACATGGGATATATCGAGCAGATTGGGCCAAATCCGCGTCATCCATTCCAATACCGCCCGATCACTGCCGTGCAGGCGCAGACGCGGCGATGCTCGCCTCAACGAGATGTTGAGTTGGTGACGGAGAAAAATGTTCTCGGCTTCAAGCCGGCACCGCGACTTGAACATGTCGGCGACAAACATTCTGAGCAATCGCAAACATCGATCCGAATGATGCGATGATTCTGCCTTACGATACGAATCCAAGCCGGATGGAATTTTCGGAAAGGACAGCCGACGACAACGCCGATGCCGTAGCGATTGCGGCCAACAGGCATGATCCAACCGCCCTTAGTGAGTTTATTAAATTTGACCAAGCTGATGCCGAGCATCTGCACAGCATCGTCCGCATTAACCGTTTGATATCACCTGCTTAGGCCTTCCCGCTTTCGCTTCCTTTCGCCTTAACGCTCCTATTGACGGCCCTAGCGCCTCTCATCTGCGGGGGCTAATATTTTTTGATGGACAACTACGGAGCCTATTCAAATGCGGTTATCATCGGGGTAATCGGATTTGCGGGCATTGGTCGCACCATGCGTCGTTTTTCCATATTTACCTGAGCGCTGCATGATCACCGCAGGTGCCTCCGTGCGACGGATCATTGTCTGAAAGCGAGGCAACCAGTAAATAAAATGAAATCATATGTAACTTTTGTTCAACTACCTACTCTCTCTTATTTGGAAGCGCGGCACTCTTTTTAGCAACCGCATTTGGTGGGGAACATAACCATGACAGGCCAATGGAGCCGTGATGCAAGCACGCCGCCGTTCATCGATCTCGTTCCGATCGAAGGGGCTATAGGCGCACGCAAAGAGCTCTATGACGAGATGGAGCGCGTGCGCGGGCCGGGCCGCGTCTCAAATCTGTTCAAGGCCTATGCGGCCTTTCCAGCCCTGGCCAAAGCCAATTTCCATCGGCTGATGGTGCTTTTGTCGCAGGGGAATCTCAGCGTCAAGTTTAAGGAAGCAGTGATGACGGCGCTCGCCGAGGCGAACAAGTGCGACTACTGCGTGTCGTTCCACGCAACAGCTCTGCGCAACGCCGGGGCCTCAGATGAGGAGGTCGCGGCCGCGCTCGAATTTGATCCCGATCGCATTGGCCTGTCGGAAAAGGAAAAGGCACTGTTCAATTATGCGCTGAAAGCGAACGGTGACCCTCATTCGATCGTTCCGGCTGATATCGAAGAATTGCGACGAAAGGGCGCGTCGGACTCCGACCTCGTTGAAACGCTCGAGACGGTGAACACCGGCAACAGCTTCAATCTGATCAACGGGGCCCTCAACGTCGGTGCGGACGATTTCCTGAGCTATATGAAAGGTCGCGGAGAAATCTGGAAGAAATCCGCCTGAGGAGACTGAGTTGGCGACACTCTTGGATTTGACCTCGGCCGAGCGGGTCGATGCGGCCCTCGCTGCGCCGGGACTGCTGATGTTGGACATCTACACGCAAAGCTGCGCGTTGTGCCACCGGGTCGAGCCGATGGTTGCGGCGGTCGCGGTCGCATCAGGCGGCGGCGTTCGCGCCCACAAGCTCGATGCCGAACGGCATGCGGAATTCGCCGCCAAGTACGACATCCGCGGCGTCCCAACCCTGCTTCTGTTCCGTGACGGACAACTGATCGACCGCCGATCGGGCTTTTTGACCGCAAGCGCATTGCGGGATTGGATCGGCGAAGGCGCGCGAATAAAGCATAGGAACCGATCGGATCATGCCCGCACATAAGCTCGTTGACGCACCCAAGGCCCCGCAGCCGCCCGGCCCGTTTTCTCATGCGACGGTGATTGGACCGTGGGTTTATGTATCGGGGATGGGGGGACTCGATCCAAAGACCGGGCAAGTGGTCTCTGATGACGTCATCGAGCAAACGCGCCAGACGATCGTCAATCTCGAAGCGATCCTGGCGGCGGCCGGATGCACGCTCGAGCATGTCGTCAAGGCAACCGTCTACTTGACTGACATGGCTGATTACCCACGGGTCAACAAAGTGTATGGCGAGGCATTCGCCCCCAACAAACCGGCGCGAACCTGCGTAGCCGTGTCCGCGCTGCCGGTGCGCGAGCGCATGAAAATCGACCTGGTCGCCTATCGAGAAGGCAACTAGCTCACGCGGAATTGGCGGCGGTCAAATTGGGCCCGCTGTCGCTGCTGCCATACCTTGGCAGCAAAAATGGACAGGAGCATTATGCATTCGGCCGTCATATTGGGACCGGCGGGTGAGGAAAAAGGGGGAGTTACCATGAGGAATGGCGTGCGCAGGGTAATTGGGACATTGGCTCTAGTCGCGGCGTGTCTGCAGTTCGGACCTGCGCTGGCGCAGAGCAAGCCGAGCGAGATCAAGATCGCGATCGTTCAGTTCCTTTCTGGGGCGGGCGCACCGCACGATGCATCCTCTGTCAACACAGCCAAATTGCTGACGGAGCAATTCAACGCTTCCGGTGGAATCGGAGGCGTCCGTCTCAATACCATGTACGTTGATGAGGCCGGGTCCACGGCTGACAAAGTTGCGGAGTACCGCCGCCTCGTCCAGGACGAGAAGATCGCGATCGTGATCGGCTACACATCGAGCGCCAATTGTTTGGCCGTCGCCCCGGTCGCCGATGAGCTCAAGACGCTGACGATCTTTCAAGTGTGCGCTAACTACCGATTGGTCGACAAAGGAGTCTACAAATACGTGTTCCGCACCGCCGCGCATGCGGCATCCGAAAATGTTGCCGCGGCGCTCTACGTCCTCGCCCTCAAGCCCAATCTCAAGACCATCGCGGGCATGAACTACGATTATGCCTACGGGCGCGATTCCTGGGACGTGTTTAAGCGCGCGATCCTTAAGCTCAAGCCGGATGTGCAAGTGGTGGGCGAGCTGTGGCCCAAGTTCCTGGCGACAGAATATTCTTCCGAGATCTCGCGCCTGCTCGCGCTCAAGCCGGATGTGATCCACACTGTCAACTGGGGCGCTGGTCTGACCAGCTTCATCAATCAGGCCGAGACGCGCGGCCTGTTTGAGCAGAGTCTGGTGATGATGACGACCGGCCTGCTGAGCCAGGCGGAGATTCTTCCTAAGGGCGTGGCCTTTTCCGGGCGCGGCTATCATCTCCAGTATCCCGATCCGGACAAGTATGCCCCCAGCCGCGACTATCTCAGGAGCTACAAGGCCAAGTTCAACAACCTGCCCGACTACACGGGGTCCTTCATGGCGCAGGCCTTCTATGGGCTGAAGGCTGCGATCGAAAAGGCCATCAAGGCTAAGAACGGCGGCTGGCCGAGCAACGAGGAGATCGGCGCTGCGATGGAAGGCCTCGCGTTTGACACACCACGTGGCCAAGTCCTCGTGCGCAAGGATCACGAAGGGATAAACGAGGCGATGTGGGGCCTCACCTCCGGACAGAAGAACGCCGAGTTCGGTTACCCGGTCCTCGACGACTTCCGCGTTTTCCCCGCCGCCGATATTATACCGCCGGAGGGCACGAAGACGATCGAGTGGATCGAAAGCTGGCCAACCAGGAAATAGCGCCAGTGCCCTCTTCCGGGGCGAGGGCGGTCGTTGAGCGGGAGCGCGTTCGGCAAAGCGGATGTCACTTTTGTGTCCGAGCGCGCCCCGCCTCACAAGGTGAGCGCGTTTTGCGGCCGGCTGAGCGGCGTTCCACTCGGCCCGAAAGGGCTCTCAAGGTGCGGTTGTCATGAATCTCCTGCCGATCATCCTGATCGACGGCATTACGTTCGCGTCCTGGCTGTTTCTCGTCTCGGCAGGTATCACCTTCATCTTCGGTGTGCTGCGAATCCTCAACGTCGCGCACGGCAGTTTCTACGCCGTTGGCGCCTACCTCGGCGCGACATTCATCCTCCAGTTTGCGGGTCAGAACCAGCAGAGCTGGATAACCTTGCCGCTGCTGCTGCTCGCCGCCATCGTCGTCGGATTGACGCTCGGCCCGCTCATCGAGCGCCTATTCCTGCGGCGCGTATACGGCGAGGACGAGGTCATCGGTCTGCTGACGACTTTTGCGCTCTTCCTTATCCTGGAGGACGTAGTGCGGCTGATCTGGGGGGTCAATCCGTATTTGGTCGAGGGTCCATACCGCATGTTCGGGCGGGTGCGCTTGGCCGGTATAGCCTTTGCCGGGTATCCGTTCTTACTGACGATCGTTGCAATCCTTGTGGGCCTCCTGCTCTGGCTCGTCATTCATCACACCTCGTTCGGCCGCCAAGTCACGTGCGTCATCAACGACCGTGAGATGGCAGGCGCGCTCGGCATCAATGTCCCGCGCATCGACCTCATGGCCTTCGCACTCGGCACGTTCCTGGCAGCGCTCGGCGGCGCATTCACGGCGCCGATGATGTCCGTCGAGCCCGGGATGGGAGTTTCCGTCATCGTGCTGGCTTTTGCCGTAGTCGGCATCGGCGGACTGGGCAGCATCGTCGGCGCGGCACTCGGCTGCATCGTCGTCGGGATCACGCGCGCGGTGGCCGTCCAACTGTTCCCTGAGATCGAACTGTTCGTGGTCTACGCGCTGATGGTCGCGGTGCTGCTCTGGCGACCGCAGGGCTTGTTCGGTGCCATCGAGTTGCGCAAGATATGATCGGGACCGCGACCCGTTTGGGCCTTCCGTTAAGTGCGATCGCGGCACTCGCTGTCCTTGCGGTCCTGCCGCTGCTTGTGTCGGACTGGATCGTCTTCCTCATCGCGCTTGCGCTCGCCAAGGGCGCCGTCGTCTTAGGGGTCGTGCTGCTGCTGCGGGGCGGCCTGATCTCGTTCGGCCAGGCGCTGTACTTTGCGATCGGAGCGTATACGGTCGGCTTTCTGGCGAACAAGTTCAACATCGGTGAGGCGCTGGTCGCGCTTCCACTGGCGATCGTCATATCGGCGGTGGTCGCGGCCGCGCTTGGGCTGCTGCTCGCGCGCTTCCGCGGCATCTATTTCGCGATGCTGAGTCTTGCGCTGTCGATGATCCTCTACACGGTGCTGATCAAATTCTACGATTTCTCCGGCGGGACCGATGGGCTCAGCGTGCGCGGCTTTGCGGTGGCAGGGGTGACGCCGACGCATCCTGGTCTTGTCCAATATTACCTCGTACTGGTGCTCACCGCCGCCGTGGTCTATGTCGGCGCCCGGTTCCTCGCCTCGCCGCTCGGCTATCTCATGCAGGCGGTGCGCTACAACGAGATCCGCATTGAGTACCTCGGCGCCTCCGCAAGCCACGCCATTCTGGCGTCCCACATCATCTCCGGAGCCATCAGCGGGCTCGGCGGCGCGCTAGTCGCCTATCTTGTCGGCCATGTGTCCCCGGACCTCGCGTTCTGGGTCTCGTCGGGCGATTTCGTCTTCGTCGCGGTGCTTGGCGGGACCGGTAGCGTGTTCGCGCCCCTGGTCGGTTCGATCGCATTCGAGTTCGTCAAGAACTATGCGGTTAAATTCTCGCCGCACACCTGGCAGCTAACTTTAGGCGTGTTCCTGTTGCTAGTGATCTATTTCCAGCCGCAGGGGCTGTGGACTCTCCTCAGGCGCTTCCGGGCCAAGCCACGATGACCCCGGCGATGATCGACGTTCAGAACGTCTCCCGCGCGTTTGACATGCTGCGCGCCGTTGACGACGTGAGCCTGTCGCTTGGCGAGGGTGAGATCGTTGGGATCATCGGCACCAACGGCTCCGGCAAGACCACGCTGCTGAACCTGATCACCGGATATCTTCAGCCGACGTCCGGCCGCATTGTGTTTCAGGGGACCGACATCACAGGGCTGGGACCCCGGCGGATCACCACGCTGGGCGTGGCGCGCTCGTTCCAAGTCCCGCAGCTCTATACCGGGCTGACGGTGCTCGACAACGTCCTGATCGCGATCGCTGCGCATTCCGGTCGAGGCACCGATTTCTGGACACCGATGTACGATCGCGAGCAGCTCATCAAAGCCAATGAGGTCCTGGCGCGGTTCGGGCTGCGCGACCAAGCAGCGGGGGCCGTGTCGAGCCTGCCGGAAGGTGGGCGCAAGATCCTCGACGTGGCGCTGTCGGTCATTCTCGAGCCGAAGGTGCTGCTAATGGACGAGCCGACCAGCGGCGTGAGTGCGCGCGACAAGTTTTCCGTGATGGATACGCTGATGCCGGCGCTGAAGGAGCGCAGTGTCACCATAATCTTCGTTGAGCACGATATGGAGATCATTGAGCGCTACGCGGAGCGGGCCGTCGCATTTGACGGCGGAAAACTAATTGCCGACGGGCCGGTCGCCGATGTGCTGGCACGACCGGAGGTCCGTCGCGCAGTTCTTGGTGAGGACTAGCGTGCTCCGCGTCGAAGGCATCACGGTTGCGATCAGCGCGGTCACCATCCTGCGGGGGCTAAGCCTCGCGGTCGAGCCCGGCGCCATCGTCGGCCTCGTCGGCCGCAACGGGGCCGGTAAGACCACGACGATCCGAAGCATCATGGGATTGACCCACCTGAGTTCAGGCCGGATCTATCTCGACGGTAATAAGCTAAATGGCATGAGCTCCTACCTGCGGGCTCGGCTCGGTATCGGATACTTGCCTGAGGATCGGCGCCTAGTCGGCACCTTGTCGGTTCGCGACAACCTTTTAATCCCAGCTGAGGCTAGTGGAATCCCGAACTATGATGAGAGGCTACACCGGATCTTCGATCTGATGCCGGAGCTTAAAGAGTGGTCAGCGCGCCCGGCGAGCACGCTGAGCGGCGGACAGCAAAAGTTGGTGGCGCTGGCGCGCGCCTTCGTGAATGGCCGAAAGTTGCTTCTTCTTGACGAGCCGTTTGAGGGAGTCTCGAACGCGTTGTCGCGGCGACTCGCGCAAACCGTCCGGGAATTCCAGCAGGCGGTGCATGACGTCACAGTCCTCGTCGCCGAATCCGACCTCAAGCGAGCCGCCATGCTGGCGGGGCGGGCATTTGTGATCGAGCGCGGTGAGGTGATCGAGGAGGTGCTGTTGCAAGATATGAATTCGTAAACAGCCGCGAAGCCCTGGCTTTGTGAAGCTGTGCCTCGTGCAGGGTTCGCTATGACAGTTGCTTCACCAAGAGCGCCAGCGCAGCGCCGACCGCCTGGATGCGCACCGCGTCGCGGTCGCCGGAGAAGACGTGGCGTTCGACAAGCGTCTTGGCGTCCTTGCGCGCCGCAGCGACATAAACAGTGCCAACGGGGTTCTTTTCGTTGCCGCCACCAGGCCCGGCATAACCGGTTACCGCCACAGAGGTGCCGGCGGTCGAATGAACGAGCGCGCCTTCGGCAAGGCCCTTGGTCACCTCAGCGCTCACCGCACCAAATTGGCGCGAAACCGACTCGGGTACCCCAAGTCCGGTCGCCTTGGCGGAATCGTGGTAGAGTATGAAGCCGCGCTCGAAAGTCTTAGAAGCGCCCGGTACCGAGGTCAGGCAACTCGATACCAGCCCGGCAGTGCAAGTCTCCGCGGTGACGATGCGAACCGCTCGAGCGGAGGCGAGCTGTAGCGCCTGCGCGGCGCGGTCAAGTGTAGCCTGGGGGAACACTATTAGCCCGTCGCTGCGCGCAGCCGCTCAATGGTGCGGATCGCGCTCGGCTTGATGTCCTGGACGTCGAGGCTGATGTCAACCGAGGTCACACTATGGGTGAGGTCGCCGACGGAGATCACATCGACCCCGGTGTCAGCAATGGGGACGATCGTCCGCTCATTGATACCGCCGGAGGCCTCGGTGATGGCGCGGCCATTCACCAGCCTTAGCCCCGCCTTGATCTCGTCGAGGTCCATGTTGTCAAACATGATCACCTCAACTTCGCAGTCGAGCGCTTCCTGCACCATATCCAGCGTCTCACATTCCACCTCGAACTTAAAGGTGTGCTGGGCACGCGAGCGCAAAATCTCGACCGCGTTGCGGATGCCGCCGGCAATCTTGATGTGATTGTCCTTGACGAGCACACAATTGCTCAGGTTGAAGATGTGATTATGGGCGCCGCCGCAGCGCACAGCGTATTTCTGCAGCATGCGCAACCCGGGCCAGCCCTTGCGGGTATCGGTGATGCGCGCCTTGGTGTGCTTAACCAAATTGACGTAGCGCCGAGTCTTAGTAGCGATCCCCGACATCTGCTGGATCCAATCGAGGGCACAGCGCTCGATTACGAAAAAGGTTGAGGCCTTAGCCTGCATCTTGAGTAGGACCTTGCCGGGCCCAATCTCCTCCCCATCCTTCACCAAATGTTCAATGCGGGCATCGGAATCGATGGTGCGGATGGTCTCGTCTGCTAGCAACAGTCCGCAGGCTATGCCGGTGCCTTTGGCGTAGATCTGCGCAGACTGCACCGGATCTTCACCCACCAGGAAACCGCCGGTCGTGTCGCCTGGACCGATCTCGTCGCGCAGGGCCTGCTCGACATAAGGCCGGATCATGAAGCGATTGAGTTGCATGAGCGCGCTCCTTTCTCGTGCTTGGTGTCGCGCTTTCTACCTGCGCTAGTGCGCATCAACAGTCTAGTTGATCAGATTTTTATAGGCTCGGCCATCCTTGACAATGAGGTGCAGGTGTTTGCGGTCCTGAAGCACCGCAATATCGGCTAGCGGATCGCCGTCGACCACCAGCACATCTGCGCGCTTGCTCGGCGTCAGCGCGCCGAGCTCGGGGCGCCCGATACACTCAGCGGCGCGGCTGGTTGCGGCAACGATCGCATCCATCTCCGACATGCCAAGCCACTTTACCATGAATTCCAGCTCCACCAAGTTCTCGCCGACCAGCAATCGATGCGATTGATCAGTGCCCATCGCTACCTTGATCCCACGCCGCACCGCTTCCTTCCATAGAGGGATCTGTTTTTGCATTGCCGCGTAGATAGCGGCATCCTTGTCGTCTTCCTTGGCGAGCTGCTGGTTGCTCCACGCCGGATCGGCCTTATGCCGTTCGACCGACAAGGGCACGAGCGCAATGGTCGGCACCCACCAGGTGCCGCTCTTGATCATATGATCGACGCACGCCTCGTCAAGAAACCAGCCGTGCTCGAGCGAGTGGATCTCGGCAGTGAGCGCGTTGCGAATACCGTCGAGACCTTCCGCATGCACGGCGACGCCCCTGCTCTTCGCCCGGGCCTCGGCCACCGCCGTGCGAATCTCGTCGACGGCGAGTTGCGGCTCGTCCCAGCTGTCGGTCAACGAGGTGATCCCGCCAGTGGTGCAGATCTTGATGAAATCCGCGCCTGCCATTAGTAGCGTGCGCACTAGCTTGCGCATCTCTTCGGGGCCATCGACTACGCCGCTCGGAAGCCAGGCGCGCTTTTGGAGGCGGAGTCCGGCTGGCACCCAGGAATCGCCATGGCCGCCAGTCTGCGAGATCATGACGATCGAAATCAGGAGACGCGGCCCCTTGATGAACCCGTCCGCGATCGCCTCGCGAAATCCTGCATCGGCACCGCCCATGTCGCGCGCAGTGGTCACACCGCAGGCCAGCGTCTCCTCAAGAATGTGGGTCGAGCGCAATACGTTGTAGGTCGGCGTATTTTGCAGGTGCTTCCGGATGTCCCGGGCTCGGTACGTCGAATGAACGTGGCAATCGATGATGCCGGGCAGCACGGTCCGTCCGGCGGCATCGAGCACCTTTGCGCCCCGCGGGATCTGGACCGCCGTATCCTTGCCCACTGCGGCGATGCGGTCGCCCTCGATTACGACTGTGCCTTTCTCGATGGGGTTGCGGCCGAGACCATCGATCACACGCGCGCCGACGATCGCTGTTATCTGGTGATCAACTGCCATATTGGATCCTGATCGTTTGGCCCTCTCGCGGAACCTACGATCGTCATTCCCACCGTGGCGCAATCCGCGCGGTCGAAATCGATCTCTCGCGGTCTGGGCTGCGCCGCGATCGCTTGGCCAGAATGACAACCGGGGCGCACTATTGATGCTCCACGAACACGTTCTTCACCTCTGTGTAAAGGGCGAGCGCATGCATGCCGAGCTCGCGGCCGAGTCCCGACTTCTTATAGCCGCCAAAGGGAGCGTAGATGCCATAGCGGCTGGCGCTGCCATGGGAGTTGATGCTAACCATTCCAGCACGCAGAGCGCGTGCAACGCGCAGCGCCCGGCCAATGTCGCGCGTCCACACGGAGCTATTGAGCCCGTAGTCGCTGTCGTTGGCGAGTCGGACCGCTTCCTCTTCACCGTCGAAGGGAATGACGACCACGACAGGTCCGAAAATCTCCTCGCGAGCGATCCGCATGCGGTTGTCGACCTCGGTCATGATCGTAGGCGCGAAATAGCAGCCCTCCGGGCGTAGCGCCGGACGGTCTCCGCCGCAGACGATGCGGGCGCCTTCGGCCAATCCGGCATCGACCAGGTCTTTGACGTTTCGCCACTGGGCGTTCGCCACCAGCGGCCCCATCTCGGTCTTCGGATCAAGCGGATCGCCGACCCGATAACTTTTCGTCTCACGCGCGAAGACGGCGAGCAGCTCGTCATGAACCTTTCGCTCGACGAGGAGCCGGGTGCGTGCTGAGCAGCTCTGGCCCGCATTGCCAAATCCGCCCTTGATCGCCGCAGTCGCGGCCTTGGCGATGTCCGCATCGGCGAACACGATGTTCGGGCTCTTGCCGCCGAGCTCCAGCGAAACGCGCTTGATTCCGTCAGCGGCGGCCTTGAGCAGGGTCGCGCCGGTGCGCGTTTCGCCTGTGAATGCGATTTTATCAATCAGAAGATTGGTGGCGATGCGCTCGCCCAAGGCCGCCCCCGGCCCCGGCAGCACATTGAGAACTCCGTCAGGCACGCCGGCATCGACGGCAATGCGCCCGAGCAGCAAAGAAGTTAGCGGTGTATAGCTCGCAGGTTTCAGGATAGCCGTGCAGCCTGTCGCCAGCGCCGGCGCCGCCTTCCACGCCGCTGCCAGGAAGGGAAAGTTCCATGGGGTAATCTGCGCTACGACGCCGACGGGTTCTCGAAGCGTGAAATCGAGCACGCCCTCGCCCATCGGAATGGTCTCGCCGAAGTACTTGTCCATGGCGCCGCTGTAATAGTCGAACACACGCGCCGCCGCCTCGACCTCATTTCGAGAATCCGCGATAGTCTTGCCGCCGCTACGCGTCTCAACCTCCGCGATGGCGTTGAGGTTACCGCGGATGCGGTCCGCGATGGCCCGCAGTACACGCCCACGTTCGAACGGAGCTAGTCTCGGCCAAGGGCCCTCATCGAAGGCACGGCGCGCTGCCGCGGCTGCGCGATCGAGATCCTCGGGGCCCGCGCTGGCAACCTTGGCATAGGCTTCGCCGGTGATCGGGCTGACCACCGTGAACGAGTTGCCCGCAGCGCCGGCGATGAATTTTCCGTCGATCAGGAGCTGGGTCTCAAGCTCGATCACCGCTTACACGCTCCCGTAACACTCCGGACGACAGGTCGCACCACGACGTCAACTGCCGCAGATCGGATACCTTGATATTGGCCTCGGGCGGCCGCGCGGTCGGCTCCGTCGTGAACCACGCGGTGCGCAGCCCCAACGCCTTGGGGGCCCTGACGTCGTTGTCGAGATCGTCACCGACGAACAGCGCCTCTTCCGCACGTGCGCCGACGCGACTGAGCGCCGTGCGATAGAGTTCCGGATGCGGCTTTAGCCAGCCCAGCTCGCTCGAGAGCACTACAGCGGAGAAGTGATGGCGCAATCCCAGACGCTCGAGTGTGGTGTGGACGACTGGCGCGTGCGGATAGTTGGAGACGATGGCAAGCTGCGCATGACGGGCCAATTCCCGCACGACATAGTCGGCTCCGTCTACCATTTCCGCCTCCTGCGCAACCAATTCTCCTAGCCGGTTGGCCCATCGCGACAGCACGGCCGCCTCGGGACACTCTTCGATTTCCAGAAGCTTCAATGTCGTCGCAAAGCGGTCTTCGAAACTATGCTCGCGTCGCGTCGTTGCGGAATGCGCCATGTGCTTGCGGCAGGCCTCGAGATAGGCGGTGCGCAGGGTCGGCCAGGACGCGCCAAGATTACGCAGGTTCGGCGTGCGGCTCCCCCCGCCAAGCTCCTCTACTGATCGCTTGAGGCAGGCGAGGTGCCGTTCGGGGCTGTGGATCATGCCAGGAATGCGGACGAGCGTTTCGCCCCAATCGAACAGCACTGCCCTAATGGAGGTCATGCAATATGCTCGCGATCAGCCGAAGCGCTGTGCTTCCCCGGCGAGCCGCCGGGCTGCCTCGGCTGGATCGGCCGCATCATAGATCGCGCGGCCGACCACGGCATAGGAGTTGCAACCAGGTGCAGCGGCGAACGCATCGGCGATGGAGCCGCCGAGGGCGCCGATGCCGGGAATAAACAAGGATGGACGCTCGACCTTCTCCACCAACCAGCGCGCATGATGTCTCACCTTTTCCGGAGTGTTGCCCGGTACCACGAAATGGTTGACTCCAATCTCGATCGCCTTGCGAAAGATCTTCTCCAGCGCATCGTCAATTACATAGCCACCGCCGCTCGCGTTATAATCGGGAAACGGTAGATCACCGCCGACGATTGGCAGTAATCGGTTGCGATACGCACTGCCGGCAAACGCGACCACCGCGCGCGGGCCGGCGATGGGGAAGAGGATCAAGCCGTCAACCCCCGCCTCCTTGCAGATCGCGGAAAATTTCGGCGCCATGTCGGGCACGTCAGGGCCGGCCTTCTGATGATCATAAATCAGCGGCAGATCGGTCGAGGCGCGCAGATGGCGAACTGCGCCACCCAGTCCGAGACGCAAGGCTACAGTGAGCCCTACCTTATAACCGACGATGCCGGGAATGCCGGTCGTATGCTCTACCACTTGGCGCATTTGGTCGAGCGAATCGATGTCGAGCGCGATCAGGATTCCGTGGGTCGCGCGCAGCCGCACGCAGTGCCATCGCGCAATCGCCGCCTGCGCGAGCCGGCCATCGGCGAGCCGGCAGCTTTCGTCTGGCCGTGGAAAATCCGCAACTGCGCTCATGACCCGTTCCGAGGATTCCTGTGTGTACCGAAACGTAATCCGCTTTGATTAGCCGACGAATCAACACCTAACGTCAGTGCATAATGTTCGGACTGTTCTGCTTCGTCCTAGCCGGATTGGCTTCGCCATTCAAGTCGAAGCGCCAGATGTACCGATCGTGATGAACACGCAGGCGAGCTAAAGCAAGCGGTCGCTGAGTTGCGTGACGGAACGTTCCTCAAAAAGGCTCGATCCGCCGGGAGTGCCAGGACCTCTGCTTCCAGCGAAGCGCGCGACCGAAACAGTTCGACGAACGCAAACCAGATCAATCTGCAAAGATCAATCATCGGGCGAAGCTTCACCCGATTCGTTGCTGTTCGCCGGTCGTATTAAGTTCGCGACAGGGACAGCGACCACTCTTCGATTCTGGAAAAGCTCGCCAATTGTTTGGATGCATATTGTTCGCGTGAATAATCAAATGTATGTGTAAGCCGTTCTATAACCTCGCATTATGCGAATCCGCGGTTCAACTCTCAATGAGCACCTTCTCGTGTGCTATGCACCCAAAAGGCTGACGCTCCTTGTCGCTTCCAAAAACTAGATTCGTGCGTCGTATGGTCAAGAAATTAAAACTGCCGAAAGACAAGCAATTCGTCGAGCTGCGCTGCAAGCTTGCCGAAGCTCCTGAAAACGTCAGATAGCACTGCAATCGCCGGATGTCGCTCAGTGCAATATTTGCAGTGCCCCATGGCAGTGCTTGAATTTCTTACGGGAACCGCACGGGCATGGGTCGTTGCGGCCAGGCACAGGCGTCTTGTGGACTGGCTGTCGCGGATCGCGGATGGTTTCTTCTGCGGGGGCACGGCGGGCGAGCCAGTAGGCATGGATGTTGCGCGCGGTGGGGGCAATTAGGTCAACGAAGGCCTGATGTCTTGCAACGGCATTTTCGTGGGCGTCGACCAATTCCTTCAGCCGGTCCCAGCCGCTCTTAGTGCCGTAGAGGTGGATCACCTCGAACCAGTCAGGCCGCGCGTCAATGAGCGTTTGCCAACCCAGAGGATTGAGCGCGATGCCCTTGACGTAGCCGCAGCACCACTCGTCGACGATCGATACGCTACGTCCTTCGACCTTTCGATCATAGAAAAGCGGCTCATAGTGCTGCGGGCCATGGGTCAGCGTGAATGCGATGACGTTTGCGTGGGTTATCAGCAGGCTAAGAATGCGCTTCGCCTGCTTCTCGGTTGTAAACTCCGGGGCTTGCTCGCCGTCCTTCTGGTCCCAGACCCACCGCATCCATTCCGAGGGCATGATGACGTTCGGTCCCGAGAGGACCGCGCAGATGAAGCCGTCGAAAGTGGAGACGTCCATCGCATTGTCGAGGCCTTCGTCGGCAAGCAGAAACCCGTTGAGTTCCTCGATCTCCCGATCGGTTAGCGGTCCGGATTGGATTGGTCTTATTGGCAAGTCCAATTTCATCGCGAAACCCCCCTGTCGGCTGTTCACGCTGCCTCTTGATGGTAATAACGCAAGAGTCCACCCAACCTTTCACGGCATTGCAACGGTCCTTCGCGACGAATGTCCCCACCCCGAGGGAACAGCAGGACATTGCCCTTCCCCTGGTGATTTCGCTCAGCGTGGAAATGCTCGACGTATTCGCTCAGTGCGCGCCGTAAGGCGCGCTCTCCAAAGAAGATCACCTTGGACAAGCACTCCTCTTTCACCGACCTGACCCAGCGCTCCGCATAGGCATTCAGGTTCGGACTTCGGGGAGGCAGCACCAGCGGTTTGACCAGACCTGACGCGATAATCGCTCGGAAGGAGGTGGTGTACTTGGTGTCGCGATCATGCAGGAGATAGCGACAGTCTCGAAGCGCGCCGCATCCTTCCATGGTCACGTTCCGCGCCATCTGCTGCATCCAGCACTCGTCCGGGTGAACGGTGATCCCCGCGACGGCCACCCTGCGGCTCTCGAGATGAATGAAAAACAGCACGTAGTAGGTAACCAGTCCACGCAGGGTGAAGACCTCCGCCGTGAAAAAGTCGGTCCCCGCCAGCAGCGCCAGGTGAGTCCGAATAAATACCGCCCAGGTTGTCGTGTGCTTGCGCTCTGGCGCCGGCGGCAGAGCGTAACGGTGCAGAACATTGCCGACCGTTTGATCGGAAATCTCATACCCCAGATTGGCCAATGCCCCCGCAATCCGGTCATAGCCCCAGTCACGGTTCTCTTTGGCCATGCGAACGATCAGCCGCTCGATCTCTTGCTTGATCCGAGGCCTGCCTGCGCTTCGGCGGGCCCGCGAACCATCGGATTTGCGGGCGACGAGCTTTCGGTACCATGCCAGAATGGTGCTCGGCTGTGCCACATTGGCCACCTCGCCGAGAACCTTCCGGCCCAGTCGACGACCGATCTCGCCGAGCTTTGCTCGTTCGGCATCTGAGAGCTTCAGCCGCCCCTTTAACTGGGCCTTCAGCAAAAACCGTAGCGGATGACACTTGGCGCGGGCTACGCCGGCGTTGGATAAATCACCGTCTTTTCTGCAGTTCAATTTCTTGGCCTTGCGGGCGCAAACGACGAACATCGAGGGCAATATCGGTGCGGTAAGGTGTGAAATCTTGAAAGCGGAACTGAACCGTCTGCCATTGTGGACCAGCCCGAAAGCTCTGGCGATATGATTGCCAAGGTTGCGTGAGGTCGTCACTACGTAGATGAATATTGTATTCCTCGCCATTGCCGAAAACGTCCAGTTCTACACCAGCCCAGTTACTAGCGTCTTTGGCTTTTCCCTCGGGCATGAGGTCGATGGCAATCTGAACAAAGCCACCTTTATTTTCCAAACTGACATCGCCGCGCATGCGAATCGCCGGTCGGCCAGCTACCACCTCGCGCATCATTGAACCGTTAGATACGCCACCCATGACTTGATCAGTAAAGAGTTGCCAGCGGGTGCCTATCGTAGATAGGCGCGGCTCGCGGCTTAGGTCATCAATTACGGCCAACTTCGCATCCATAGTGTCGCCTCGTGACACCAACAGCAAATTTGTTGCAGCGCCGCAAACCAGCGCTATGAACTTGCGGCGTTCCACTTGATCACCTCGTTGGTGCGAGCGAGCAGCGTCAGTGGGTTGAGCGCATGTCTAATTGGTCAGCCACACCGACCCTATTTTCCGCTTTGGTCATAAGCGGACATTGCGAAGCTTTCGCACAATGTCCGCTCTTCCCCCCGAAAGACGGACACCGTTCACGTCGGCTTTTCGTTCAGGCGGTTCGGTGGGGCGCATCGCGGCCCCGGATGCTATAACGGCTTCCAATTGACGTATGTCA
>JBARNC010000091.1:0-3024 GCA_049802775.1 Pseudolabrys sp.
ACTTACGCTGGCTTGAGAATTTCCTGCAAAGTTCCGCCAAGCAGACGTGAATGTACGTCTCTTTGTGAGCTAAGAAGCAGACAGTCGCAAAATCGCGCGGACTTCCTACATCTGCCGTGAACAGTTCATTGGCGGCAGCGTTATCGTGTTAAGGAGAGGTGCGCTTTGCGCGCCGCGTCATCAGCGACCTGCGAAAAAGTGCGCCGCCTTGGAGGCGAACATGCAGACGCAACCACAAACACAAGCCATATTCACGATGCCGGTTAAGCCGCATCGTTTAATCGCCAGCGACCGGGTGGAACAAACACCCGTGCGCCGGTCAGACGGGACCAAAGTTGGCACCATCGAGCGGCTGATGATCGATAAGGTCAGTGGCAAGGTAGCCTATGCGGTACTTAGTTTCGGCGGCTTCATGGGCATCGGCGTTGACCACATTCCGGTCCCATGGGATCGAATGACGTATGGTGTCTCGCTCGACGCCTATGAGATTAATCTGAGCGACGAAGAGTTGTCACGCGCTCCGTCCTTTGAAGCAGACGAGGAAGTTCGACTGGGGTTATCGCGACGGTGTGATCGGGAACCTCAACTTCTACCGCACTCCGCCCTATTGAGACGCGACGTCTAGGTCCGTCGGCGTTGGATCGGTAGGAGCGGAAACGGATCATGGATGCGGACGAGATAGTGCTGCCTGTAATTCTAAGATTCTGCTTCGGGATCGACCACCTCTAGAGCGTGACGTTGTAACGCCTTCAATTTCGCTTCCGCCTCGATCACCTCAGCCTCAGTAAGCACTATTGGAAGCTGAAACATATTCGGTGGAACCCAGCCCGGTGGCCGCTGTTTGGCGACTAGTTCGCGCTTAGTCGCAGCATGCGCCATGGCTCGTGGAAGAGAATATGTGTGACCTGCTTCGTAAAGTCGAAGGCATTGGCGCAACAGGTTGCGGGTGGGAAGATGAAGGCCTATGGCATCACTGCCCAGGAAAAGTCGTCGCAGCTTCCGACCGCCGAAAGCTTTGTGCAGGCGTTTGGACCAAAATTCGAAACTCAATATCGGCAGGCGCTGTTTGCAGCCGAAACCCCAGCCACCGTGATAGATAGGTTAAATTCTGCGTTGCAAGAGGTTGTTGCCGATCCTGCAATCCTCAACACTTGGGCGGCCGAGGGGTCTCTACGTTTCCGAAGGATGAACGCTCACCCGCGGCAGGACGTTCGATCTTCAAGAGCGAGATTATGCGTTGGGGCCAAGTGATCCGTGACAATAACATTCGAGCTAATCAATAATGCCCTTGCGTGTGGCTTCCAGAGATTTCCATCGTCTCTTATCGTTGATGGGGACACAAAAGTTTGATTGCGATTGCGACCGGCGAGGTTCTGCAATGGAGAAATCCTTAAGCCGATTGCGGCGCGGCATTATCAAAAGGGGCTTCGATGCTTACAAACACACACATCATGTCAGTCGAATTCGGCCACTGTGATCCATCCGGTATTGTCTTCAACCCCAACTACTTCATCTGGTTCGATCTGTCGGTGCATGGGTTGCTCGCAAGCGGTGGCTTGAGTTTGAAGGCATTGATGTGCGAGTTTGGAATCGACGGTATCCCCGTCGTTGAATACAAATGCAAGTTTCTCGCGCCGGCACGGTGGGGTGACCAACTCACCATTGAGACGGGTATCGCCGCACTGCATCGCTGCGCCTTTGACATTCAACATCGCATCAGCAATGGCGGGGTGTTGGCGGTCGAGTGCGCGGAAACGCGCGTCTGCACGGCGCTCGATTCGCAACAAGGTCGCGTTAAGGCATACCCTCTGCCCGACAGCCTTGTGAAGATATTTTCGCGCTAGCTACCCGATCGCGCCCGCCTTCCGCAGGTCGGCGATCTGCGTGCCCGAGAAACCGAGGAGACGATCGAGCACGGCGTCGCATTTGCCGAGCCGCCGGTAGCTGAGCGCGAGATGATCGTTGAATACGAACATCCGGAAGTCGGCGGTATGCTGGCCAAGCTGCGGTGCGGGCTTCGAAGGGGTGCTGCCCATATCTGACATCTTAATTGGATTGCCCGGTTATTGACCGGCGCGGCCGGGTGTGTGTACCGAAGACCCTATTCATATTGATTGGAGGAGGGAATCACCTAACGTCAGCGTACAATGATCGCGCTGTTATATTTTATCCTGGCCGCCTTGGTCTCGCCATATGTCTGTTGATTTTTTCCCGAATAAAAAAATCGCTGCGCGTAATCTGTTCGATGGTCGCCCAGCTAGATTTCACGTGCGTGAGTATGTGAGGCCAGGCAAAACATCTAAAACCTACCGGTGCCTATCAGATTGCAGCAATTGGGTGTGGGTGACTATCAAGGATGATGGTTATGTCAGCTGCTTAACTGCATACGGCCTCACTGACCCGAGTCATATTCTAGTCGCTGTGAGCAAAACATTTGATACCTATCTGGCGTCCGAGTTCGAGCTGGCCAAATCCTAATCACTGATGTTCGCGGGTGGTGGAAGCACACCAATCCATCTCATTAGTGGACGTTGCATATCTTGGCGAGGATAGGAGCTTCACTTACTCAGACGCACGGCGGAAGTCGTGAATGCTTGGTCGGCCGACTCCTGAATGCTGTTGAGTACGACGACGCCAATGAGCGCGATAATGACCGCAGCAACGCAGGCTCCGGCGATGGTAACTGCGGCGCCATCCAGGTCGGCATGCTGCATTTGCTCGCCGGGTGCGCCGTCGCCCTTCCGGTTGGCGTCGATCGACACGGCCTGCGCCTGCGCGAGGTTCGCTGGGACGTGCGACGGCGTATCGATCACATCTTCCTGTCGTCGCGACATTCCCTCGAATTGCGCATTCTCCTCGATTGCGAGAGATCGATGATGGATGTCGCCCTCAACCATAGCGGTGCTATTTAGCTTGACGCGGTTGGCATGGATCGTGCCCTTGACGCGGCCGCCGATCGTTAATTCCTCCGCGACGATATTGCCCTCTACCTGCGCGCCATCGCCTATCTGGACAGTCGAGGCG
>JBARNC010000092.1:0-13723 GCA_049802775.1 Pseudolabrys sp.
ATCGGTCTTGCCGCAGAAGCTTTGGATATCGATGTGTTCGAACGGCACGCGCGAGAGCACCGCGACACCATGATAACCCTTTTGCCCATTGAGCGCCGCGTGCTCGTAGCCGAGGCGCTTGAAGCGCTTCATCGGGAATGCATCGTCAGGGCATTTAGTCTCCTGCAGGCAAATGACATCTGGCCGCACGCTTTTCAAAAACCTGGCGACCAAATCGATGCGCAAGCGAACCGAATTGATATTCCAGGTCGTGATTTTGAGGAGCATGAGTGCCAACATACTCGACCTGTCTTGCCCCGCGAATACGGGGCATCGAGTACCCACTGATTTTTGGTGATTACTGGATCGCCTGCTTTCGCCGGCGATAATAGGCCATAATGATCAAATCAATTGTGGTATCGTGTAAAGTCGATCTTAAAAAGGGCAGGGTCCGGCCGCTTGCTGGTGTCGAGATTGTACACCGCGACTGTGGTGTCATAACCCTGCGGGTCGGTCACCGTCCATTGTTTGAGCTGCATGTCCTTGGCGCTGAACATGATCATCAGCCGACTGGTACCAACGATGCCGTTTCTTTCCTCGACGACGATCGTCGCAAATACATTGTCGGCATAGACCGAGACCAAGTGCGTGTCCTTCGTCAAGTCAACGCGGTCGGCGAGAAGAAAGCGCAACGGCGTCTGCGACAACGGATAGATGTCCTGGGTTGCTAGTCGGCGGTCGCGCACCACCACCGACGAACCATCCGCGATAAGCTCTATGGGGCTCGGGTCGTCGTATTCGAAGCGCACCCGGCCCGGCTTGGAGATAAAAAACTCGCCCTGTGTTCGGCTGCCGTCCGGACCGACCTGGATAAAATTTCCGGTCAGCGTCTGAACACCGGAGAGATAACCGTTGACGCGATCGACGATGGCGCGCTGCTCCGAAGTAAGTGTCCCTGCGGAGCCAGGCTTGCCGAGCAAGGCGGCGAAAGGATTGGTGACAAGATTGGGCGCTTGCGTCGCCTGTGCCACCGGGCCCCGACTCGGGGGCGCAGATTTGGCTGCCGGAGCGGCGACCGATCCAGTGGTATTTGACTGGGCTTGCGGCACGGACGGGCGTGGAGCCGGGAGCGGAATTGCCTGGGCGAATGCCGGGACCGAGAGGCAGGCAAATAACGCGGCAAAGACCAGTTTTTGGCCAGTTCGGGTCTTGTGGTGTGCCGCCATCACGTTCTCCGCCTCGCGCCCATCAATAAGCCTATATGGGCCGGCTGTGGCGATTTCGCGACCCGTCCGCCTCGGCCGGATTCCGGCTTAATCGCGAACTAGGCGATTCTCAATAGCGGTCGTCAGCGGGATTTTCAGGAATCAGGATCTCGCGCTTACCCGCATGATTCGGCTGGCCGACGATGCCTTCTCCTTCCATCCGCTCCATGATGGTGGCGGCGCGGTTGTAACCGATCTGAAGGCGGCGCTGAATATAGGAGGTCGACGCCTTGCGATCGCGTTTCACGATGGCGATCGCCTGTTGATAAAGATCGCCGCCTTCGGCGAGCCCCATACCGGTTGCGTCGAATATGGCATTGCCGTCCTCGTCTTCGTCGCCATCGGCGGTCACTTCTTCCAGATATTCAGGGGTACCCTGAGACTTCAGGTGCCGCACGACCTTCTCGACCTCGTCGTCCGACACGAATGGTCCGTGCACGCGGCTGATGCGCCCACCGCCGGCCATATAGAGCATGTCGCCTTGGCCGAGCAACTGTTCGGCGCCTTGCTCGCCCAGAATGGTGCGGCTGTCGATCTTGGAGGTAACCTGGAACGAGATCCGGGTCGGGAAGTTCGCTTTGATGGTGCCTGTAATCACGTCCACTGACGGGCGCTGCGTCGCCAGGATGACGTGGATACCGGCGGCGCGGGCCATTTGCGCCAGACGCTGAATGGCAGCTTCGATATCCTTGCCGGCAACCATCATCAGGTCGGCCATCTCGTCGACGATCACGACTAGGAACGGCAGCGGTTCGAGTCCGAGTTCTTCTTTCTCGTAGATCGCTTGGCCAGTTTCTTTATCGTAGCCAGTATGGATTGTGCGGGTAAGTGTCTCGCCTTTTGCTTTCGCCTCGGCGACGCGCGCGTTATAGCCTTCGATATTGCGCACGCCGAGTTTCGACATTTTCTTGTAACGGCCCTCCATCTCGCGCACCGCCCATTTGAGCGCGACTATCGCTTTTTTGGGGTCGGTAACGACCGGCGTGAGGAGATGCGGGATGCCGTCATAGACGGAGAGTTCGAGCATCTTAGGGTCGACCATGATCAGGCGGCATTGGTCGGGGCGTAAACGATAGACCAGAGACAGGATCATGGTGTTGATCGCGACCGACTTGCCGGAGCCGGTGGTGCCGGCGATCAGCAGATGCGGCATGCGCGACAAATCGACGATAACCGATTCACCGCCGATCGTTTTGCCAAGGCAGAGCGGTAATTTGGCTGTGCTCTCGTTGTAGTCGATGCCGGTCAGCAGTTCGCGCAAATAAACCTTCTCGCGCGTCGGATTGGGTAATTCAATGCCGATGGCATTGCGTCCCGAAACAACCGCGACGCGCGCCGACACCGCGCTCATCGAGCGGGCAATGTCGTCGGAAAGCCCGATCACGCGCGAGGACTTGATGCCAGGCGCCGGCTCGAGCTCGTAGAGCGTGACCACGGGGCCGGGATGTGCGTTGATAATCTCGCCGCGTACGCCGAAATCCTGCAGCACGCTTTCGAGTGCCGCGGCGTTGCCGTCGATTATATCACGCGACAACGTGGTGCGTTCGCTGGCGCGCGGCGCGGCCAGCAGATTGAGCGAGGGCAGCGTATAGCCATTACCTGAGCGGCGCACGGGCGCTCGTGGCATGGCGCGCTTACGCCGCGCTGGCGCGTCGAATTCGTCGTCAATGTCGTCTTCGAAGACGGCGGGTGCGCGCCCGTCAAAACGTGGCTCCTGCCGCGGTCCGCGCGGTGCGGGCATCGCGATGCGCGCACGTCCGTCATCGCGGATCATGCGGCCGATGCGCGCCTTCCAGCTCAAGAGCGCATGCACGATCATGCCGAGCCAGGCCGAACCATGATCGTCATCGATTTCGTCTTCTTCGTCGTCGTCCTCAGCGATATTGCGCGTGGCCGCCTTTTTGGCCTGCGATCGCACTCTGGCGGCCAGCACCAGCGTCACTGCCGTGGCGAAGCCAATCACAATGCACAACACAAAACGGGCGAACCCGGCGAGCGGCGCGCCGAACACCATCGCCGGCAAGCGCAGGAGCGCGTCGCCGGCAACACCGCCGAGCCCGGTCGGAAGCGGCCAGGCACCGATGTGCGGGAGCGTAGAGGCGAAGGCAGCTGCTAGGAATGTGGCAACGATCCACAGCAGGCTGCGCCACTTCTCGCCCACAGGCTTGTGCGAAAGCAGTCGCCAGCCGAGCAGCGCTTCCGGCACCAGAAGCAGAATGGAAGCCAGCCCGAGCAACTGCATTGCCAGGTCGGAGAAAATCGCACCGGGAAAGCCAAGCAAGTTATGGATTGGCTTCTGGGTGGCATGGCTGAGCGAGGGATCTTGCACCGACCATGTTGCAAGCGCGATAGCGCCAAGGAGCGCCACGGTGATCAGCGAGAGGCCCGCGAGCTCGCTCAGGCGCCGCCGAATGATGTCACGGAAATGCTCCGAGACGAAAGCAATGATGTCGAGGCTGCGATCTGCTGCCCGCATGCGCTACGCGTCCTTTTGTTTGCGCATGATCTTTTCCGAAAACCGGTTTCCGCTTTTCGTGTTCATGCGCTAACCGAGCAAGGCGACGAGGCGATGCAGCGCCTCCGCCGTGGCTGTCTTGTCTTGGACCATGGCGACGCGGATATAGTCCGCGCCGGGATTGCTGCCATCCGCCTGCTCACGCGCGAGATAACGCCCTGGCACCACACGCACGCCGGCTTCGGCCCACAGTCTCTTGGTCACGATCTCGCTGCCGCCCTGTTTCGAAACCTCGAGCCAAAGAAAAAATCCGCCGGCCGGACGTTTGTATCCGTAGCGGTTGCCGATGATCTGGTCGGCAAGATCGAACTTGGCGGAATAAAGCCTGCGATTTTCCTGCACGTGCGCCTCGTCTCCATAGGCGGCAATCGCCACATGCTGAGCTGGCGTCGGCACCTGCGGCGCAGCTACGTTGCGCAATTCCAGATAGGGACCGAGAAAGCGCCGGTCGCCGGCGGCGAATCCAACGCGCAGACCGGGAAGGCTCGAGCGCTTGGACAGCGAGTGGAACACCAGGACGTTCGCAAAATCGGGCCCGGCGGTTTCCAGCATGCCGGCAGGTGCGAGCTCGCTGTAAATCTCGCAATAGCATTCGTCGGCAAACACAAGAAAGCCGAAGCGCCGGGCCAGGGCCGCAAGCTTGTGGAGATAAACGCGATCGGCAACGGCACCCTGGGGATTAGAGGGCGACGCAATGTAGCAGGCGACCGTGCGCGCGAGCAGTGCGTCGTCGAGCGCGTCGAGATCGGGCAGGAAACCACTTTTGCGCGTCGCGGGCAGATAGACGGGCTCGCAGTCGGCTGCGAGCGCCCCGGCGGCATAGGCCGCGTAAAACGGATTGGGGATCAGCATCGCCGGTTTGCCAGCGCGACGCGTAACCCAACGCCGGGCGGCAATGGCCGCGAGGAACAGGCCTTCGCGCGTGCCGTTGAGGACAAGCACTTCGCTTTCAGGATCGACCGGCCGCGCGAACTTGTAGCGGCAGCCTAGCCAAGCTGCGACTGCACGCCGGAAAGGCTCGATGCCTTTGTTGGCGGGGTAGCGGCCAAAATCCGCAAGGTGCGCAGCGAGTGTCGGACCCACAAAGGGCGGTATCGGGTGCTGCGGCTCGCCGACTGACAGATTGATAGGAGGCTTGCCCGGCTCGATGCCGGCGATCAGTTCGGTCAGCCGCACGAAGGGCGAACGAGAATCGACCGCCGGAGCAGTAGAAGAGGCAGGCTCGCGCTGGGCGGTCATCATGGGCATGCGTCGACACAGCGGGCTCGGCCCGCGGCCAGGGCTTTAGCCACAATAAAGAGGACGAGGTTAAGACCCGATTAACCATCGGAAATTGGGCTGGTTTTTCGCCGGGAGGGCAAAAACCGAGCCCGAAAGAGAGAGGCCCCGGTCCTTGCGAACTGGGGCCTCGACGGAAGGGGCAGTGCCGGGTTTCCGCCCCTACCGCTAGTAGGAAGGACTTACTGCACTGCCTCGCCATGCAGCGCGATATCGAGGCCTTCGCGCTCCACTTCATCGGAGACGCGCAGACCGATGGTCGCGTCGATGATCTTGAGGATGATCAGCGAGACGATTGCATCGTAAACGATCACGACAAGGATGCCCTTGACCTGATTCATCATCTGCGCCGCATTGCCTTCGATCAGACCGGCGGTGCCGCCGTACTGCTCGATGGCGAATACGCCGGTGAGCAGGGCTCCGACGATGCCGCCGACTGCATGGACGCCGAAGCAATCAAGCGCGTCATCACGGCCATGCATGCGCTTGAGGCCAGTGACGCCCCAATAGCAGAACACGCCGGCTGCGACACCAATTACCATCGAGCCAACCGGACCGACAAAGCCCGAGGCCGGAGTGATGGCGACGAGACCGGCGACCGCACCTGAGCAGATGCCGATGACGGTGGGTTTTCCACGCGCGGCCCATTCAACGAGCATCCAGGTGAAGGCCGCGACGGCAGTTGCAATCTGAGTCACGGTCATCGCCATGCCCGCCTGCATGCCGGCAGTAACGGCAGAGCCGGCGTTGAAGCCGAACCAGCCGACCCACAGCAGCGAGGCGCCGATGAAGGTGAGCACCATGTTGTGCGCGGGGGCACTATCTTTACGCTTGCCGAGGCAGATCGCGCACATCAGACCGGCAACGCCGGCATTAATGTGGACGACAGTGCCGCCGGCAAAGTCGAGCACCTTGAACATAGCGTCGCTGTTGCCATTGGACATGAAGCCATCCGCGCCCCAGACCCAATGAGCGATCGGAGCGTAGACCACGATTGCCCAGATGCCCATGAACCAGAGCATTGCAGAGAATTTCATGCGTTCGGCGAAGGCACCGGCGATCAGTGCCGGCGTGATAATCGCGAAGGTCATCTGGAAGCAGAGATAAACCGTTTCAGGAATGGTTACCGCCAAACCATTTGGTGTGCCGGTCCCATTTGAGATGTCGCTCAATATGCCTTGCAGGAATGCGCGACTCATCCCGCCGATGAATGGTCCCCCTGTGGTGAAGGCCAGGCTGTAGCTGATCGCCGCATAGACGATCGTGACCAGACAGGTGACGGCAAAACTCGTCATCACCGTGTCGCCGACATTCTTCTTGCGCACCATGCCGGCGTAGAACAGACCAAGGCCGGGAATGGTCATCATTAGGACTAAGGCGACCGAAGTGAGCATCCACGCGGTGTCGCCCGAGTTAGGCGTGCACTTTTCTAGTATTGCCTTTTTCGGGTCTGGATCATTGGCGCACGCCGGCGGCGGAGCTGCCGGGGCGGGCGGTGCGGCGGCCGGCGCGGCCGCAGGAGCCTGTGCCTGAGCATAGGAGGCGTCAAAAGACGCCACGCTCAGGAAGAGGCCGAGCAGAATCCCGAGAGCGAGAGCCACGAGCCCCGCACGGGAGGATTTCTTCAACGTCATGGTTTTACTCCTGTCCGTATTGTTTGCGGTGCGGGTTACTAAAGCGCCGCGGCATCGGTCTCGCCGGTGCGGATGCGCACGGCATTTTCCAGATTGAAGACGAAGATTTTTCCGTCGCCGATCTGTCCGGTCTTCGCGGCGCCGGTGATGGCGCCGATAACTTTATCGACTTGTTTGGTGTCTACTGCCACTTCGATCTTGATCTTCGGCAGGAAGCTCACCGCATACTCGGCCCCACGGTAGATTTCTGTGTGGCCCTTTTGACGCCCGTATCCTTTGACCTCGGTAACGGTCAGCCCTTGCACGCCGATTGCGGTCAGAGCGTCACGGACCTCGTCGAGCTTGAAAGGTTTGATAATGGCCATGACGATTTTCATGGATTCGATCCCCGCTTGAGCCCGTTTTCTACATTCACGCAGTGCGGGCGGGTTCACTGAGCCGGGCCCACGGAGCTTGCTTCGCAGGCATGGCCGGAGAGATAGAATCAAACGCCGTGCCAGATGCCGGGCAACGGCCTAAGTAGCCGATTGCAAACAGTAAATCCTGGAATCATCCGCCCGGCCGAGTAGCCGTCCCGGACCGGCGCTTAAAGATACGCCACCAGCGAAGGGGCGTGCCTAAAAATTAGTCAGAGAAATTAGGCTTGTCCCGGGCGCAGCGCGGCACGGAGTGGTGCGCTGCAGACCTGGGACCGTGTTGTAAACAGCCGCTCACTATTGAATCGCTTCGCCGTGCAGGCTGACATCGAGACCCATGACTTCGTCTTCCTGACGCACGCGCAAGGGCACCAGCGCCGCGATCACTTTAAGGATGGCAAAGGTCAACGTGCCCGACCACACCAACGTGACAACGATGCCATAGAGCTGCGCGAGCACTTGTTGCGGATTGCCTTCAAGCAGACCGTGCACTCCGCCGGGCAGTTCCGGACTTGCCGACAACGCACCAACTGCAAATACACCTGCGAGAACGGTACCGGTAAATCCGCCGATGCCGTGCACGCCAAACACGTCGAGCGAGTCATCATAGCCCACCTTCCGCTTGAGCCAGGTGCAAGCCCAGAAGCAGATCGCGCCGGCGATAATTCCGATCAACACGCCTTGCATCGGCAACACGAAACCGGATGCTGGCGTGATCGTGCCGAGGCCAGCCACTGCGCCCGAGATCATTCCCAGCACGGACGGCTTGCCGCGCGTCCACCATTCCAATGCCATCCAGGTGAAAGCTCCGGCGCTCGCGGCAAGGTGCGTCGATACAATCGCCATGGCGGCCCGTGCGTTAGCGCCGAACGCAGACCCGCCATTGAAGCCGAACCATCCGACCCACAATAGGCCGGTACCAATCACAGCCAGGGTGAGATCATACGGTGCCAAATTCTCGCTGCCATAGCCGCGGCGCGTGCCAAGCACAAAAGCTGCAACGAGGCCGGCAACGCCGGCATTCAAATGAACCACCGTGCCGCCGGCAAAATCGATCACGCCGTACGTGCCGAGAAAACCGCCGCCCCACACCCAATGCGCGATCGGCACGTAGGCCAGCAGCAGCCAGAAAGCACAGAACAGCAGGAACGCGGAGAAGCGTAGGCGATCGGCGACCGAGCCGGCGACCAGCGCGACCGTGATGATGGCGAAGGTCATCTGGTAGATCATGAACAGGCTTTCGGGAATCGTCTTGGCCAGCGGCGAAACGGCATCCAGCGTCACACCGTCAAGGAAGATGCGTTCGAGAGTCCCGATAAACGCGCCGTCGCCGGTAAAGGCGAGGCTGTAGCCGACGATCGCCCACAGGATGGAAACCAAGAAAGTGACGGCAAGACTTTGCGCCATGGTGGCCAGCACGTTCTTCTTGCGCACCATGCCTGCATAGAACAATGCAAGGCCGGGGATCGTCATCATCAATACCAGGCCAGTGGCGCCAATCATCCAGGCGGTGTCGGCAGCATCAATCTTGGAGCTTTGCGCGAATGCCGGCGATGTTGCGATCACCAAGGCTGCCACGGCAGCAAGGCGCAGGTACGCCCGTGTCATGTCGTCTCTCCAATTTTTTCTGCTGGTTTTCTAAAGCGCGTCGACGTCGGTCTCGCCGGTCCGGATGCGCACGGCTTGTTCAATCGGCATGACGAAAATTTTGCCGTCGCCGATTTGTCCGGTCCGGGCGGCAGCGGCCAGTTGGTCCATCACCTGGTCGAGCTGCTCGCTGGCGACGGCGACCTCAAGCCGCAATTTGGGAAGAAAATTCACGGCGTATTCGGCGCCGCGATAGATTTCCGTGTGGCCCTTTTGTCGCCCGTAGCCTTTGACCTCGGCCACGGTCATGCCGTGAATGCCGACACGCGTGAGGGCCTCGCGGACCTCGTCGAGTTTGAAAGGCTTGATAACGGCGATGACCAGCTTCATGAATGGCTCCCCCCGGGTGCGCCTGCTTCGCGAACTATTTTTTCGCATGGTCCTTCCCGAAAACCGGTTCCCATTTCTCGGGGACCATGCGCGTGAAAACCCGCCCCGGCTTGGGCCGGCACGGGCTCAATTAGTCAAGCTAGCGACCGGCGGCCTAAAGATTAAGGGGGATGTCGCCGTACCCACAGACAGGACGCCGCATTTGCGGGCATAGTAGGTCAGCGATGCTGACTCATCTGTGTGTTCGTGAGGCAAGCCCAAGTTCGGCGATTGCGCGGGGCAAGACGGCGCGCGCCTGGCGTACCGTCATTCCAGGCGTGATGCGCGGGTTATAGAGCAACGTCAGCAGGGATCGATCGTAGTCCGTCAGGTAGCCAACCATGCGTTTCTGGTTGAGCGTGGTCCATGGGTTGTGCTGATCGTGATTTGAAAGCCCGAACGCATGCAACAATTCATGGTAGGCGCAGTCGAGGAATACATCGTCACCCTTGTCGACGATAATAAATGACACTGAGTGCACGATTTTTCCGTCGATGGTCGATCTGACGCTGGTCATGCATTGTGGGTCGGTGCGCGCGACGAAGGTCTTGGCAATTTTTGCGCCGAAGGCTGCCTGTAGCGCCGAGCGAAAATCCTTCTCGTCAATCAACCTCAGCTCGATTTCTGTTGAGGCGGCCGAAGGTGCAATGCTCAGTTCCAGATTAGGAACTGCACGTGCATATTCTTCAATGACGCGTGACATTGCTTCGGTGCGATCAGCGGTACCACCGCCGATGACTCGCGCGTGGATCGGATGGTCGAAGCGACGAATGCCGAGCGGGCGGGCGCCGATGCGCAGATCGGATCCGAAGGCGAGCGCGAGAAACCCGCGCTCGAGTTCTGCGACACTAAAGCGGGTGTATTGCGCCGGTGCGCCTTCCAACGAACCGGGCGGTGCAGGCTGTTTGCCTGATGCGCCAAGCGCAGTCGTCATGATCGAACTCAGGACAAGATAGCCCGCGAGCAATCGCTTCATTGTGCACGTCAAGTTTCTCGCCGCTGTCGTACCAGGCCTTCCTGGGCCACCGAGGCGACAAGCGTCCCGTCTCGTTTAAATATAAGTCCGCGCGCATAGCCTCGCGAGCCGTGCAGACTCGGCGAATCCTGCGAATAAAGCAGCCAGTCGTCAGCGCGGAATGGCCTGTGCAGCCAGAGCGCATGATCGAGACTGGCGGCCATGAATTCTTTTTCGAACAACGTGCGTCCGTGCGGCGCCAGCGCCGTGTCGAGCAGCATCATGTCGGAGGCATACGCCAACACGCATTGATGGATGGCGGGAGAGTCCGGTAATTGTCCAGTGGTGCGGATCCAGATGTTGAATAGTCCGCCAGGAATTTTCTTGCCGAGATAGCGTTCGAACTCGACTGGCCGCAGCTCGATCGGTCGTTCGCGCTCGTAATAACGCCGGACCGGATCCGGCATCATCGGCAGTAATTTTTCGCGCATATCGGTGTCGCTCGGAAGTTTTTCCGGCGGTGGCACGTCCGGCATTTTGGCCTGATGATCGAGACCGGGTTCGTCGGTATGGAACGATACCAGCATCGAGAAAATTGGATGTCCATGCTGGCGTGCTGTGACGCCCCGCGTCGTAAAGCTCTTGCCGTCGCGCATCCGATCGACGTCGTAGATGATCGGTACTTTGGGATCGCCCGGCAGCAGGAAGTAGGCGTGCAAGGAATGCGGCGGCCGGCCTTCGACCGTGCGCACCGCGGCCACCAACGCCTGTCCGATCACCTGGCCGCCAAATACGCGCTGCCAGCCGACCTGCGGCGAGCGGCCGCGGAACAGGTTCACTTCCAGCGGTTCGAGATCGAGAATGTCGAGCAAATCCTGGACGGCGGACGACATGAGGTAGTCCGGAATAGATCAAAGTCTGTCCTCAACCTGCTATGCTGCGGCGCGATTTACAAGGAATGTGCATGAACAAGGCCAATTCCACGCATCAGCCAGCCGAGGTTGTCATCGGTGGAGCCGGCTTTGCCGGCCTGGCCCTCGCCATCGCGCTGCGCCAGGGGCTCGGTGACGCCTTCACAGTGGTGGTCATTGATCCAGCGCTGGCGCACGCCCAATCGAAGGATCCGCGCGCCTCGGCAATTGCCGCCGCCGCGCGGCGGCTCTTTGAGGCCCTAGAAGTGTGGGATGAGGTCGCGGCCAACGCGCAGCCGATCCTCGACATGGTGGTGACCGACTCAAAACTGGACGATGCGGTGCGGCCGACATTTCTCACCTTCGGCGGCGAGGTGGAGGAGGGTGAGCCGTTCGCACACATGGTCGAGAACCGGCATCTGGTCGATGCACTGGTTGCAAAGGCAAAAGCGCTCGGCGTCGATTTGCGCGCGGGCGCAGTGACGAGCTTTGAAAATGCCGGCAATGCAATCGAAGTTGCGCTCGCCGACGACGAAATAATTCCTGCGCGCCTGCTGGTTGGCGCCGACGGTGCCAATTCGAAAATTCGAGAGCAGGCCGGCATCGCCGCGCACGGATGGAATTACGATCAATCGGCAATCGTCACCACGGTGGGGCATGAACGCGAGCACAATGGCCGCGCTGACGAACATTTTTTGCCCGCCGGACCATTCGCAATTCTGCCGCTGACTGGCAAACGCTGCTCGATCGTGTGGACCGAAAGCGCGGACGAAGCTGCGCGCATCGTGGCGCTGCCGGACGATGAATTCCACGCCGAATTGGAGAAACGTTTCGGGCTGCAACTCGGAGACATCAAGGTCATCGGGCCACGACGTGCATTTCCGCTCGGTCTATTTACTGCGCGCACATTTATTGGCGAACGGCTGGCACTGATTGGCGATGCCGCGCACATCATCCATCCGATCGCCGGGCAGGGACTAAATATGGGCCTGCGGGATGTGGCCGCGCTGGCCGAAGCGATTGCCGATGTGGCGCGCCTCGGGCTCGACCCTGGGGGGCCGGACGTCCTTGAACGCTATCAACGCTGGCGGCGCTTCGACACTATGACCATGGGTATCGCCACTGACGGATTGAACCGGCTCTTCTCCAACCACTCCGATGTACTCAGGCTCGCGCGCGACATTGGTCTTGGATTGGTCGAACGCATGCCCGCGCTCAAGCGCATGTTCATCCGCGAGGCGGCAGGTTTTACCGGCGATGTGCCCAAGCTGCTGAAGGGCGAAGCGCTGTAAAGCTGTTCCACCCGCGAGAACGAGCGGAAAAATTTAGTTGAGCATTCGTCGTACGATCGCGTCGATATGAACGCGCGCGCAGTCAATCTTTGGAAAGCCGGCATTGCTCTCCGTGAATACCATTGAAAGGTCAGTACCGGCGATTAACACCGACTGCGCGCGATCGCGCGTGACAAATGTGCGTGCGATTTTGCGCAACTCGTCCGCTTGCGCATCCGAACCCCCGCCCTCGACAAAATCTTTGTAGATCAGATGGATTCGTTCGATTTCGTCCGTTTTGGGCATGACCGTTTCAATGCTGCCGAGACAACCAAACATACGCGTTTCGATGGTGAAGCGCGTTCCGAGCAGCGCGACGCGCTTCAGGCCTCGCGCGCTCACCGCCTGCTGCACTTCGGTCAACATGTTGATCAATGGCAGCGGCGATATGGCGGTGAGCTGCGCTGCGCAGATGTGGGGTGTAGCGGCCACAATGGCAGTGAATTCAGCGCCGCCCGCTGCCATGATCGCGATCAGGCCAGCAAGATAGTTTGCGAGACCGTCGAAATCCTTTGCGGTTACCGCGGCATAGACGCGCTGAATGTCAGCGTGGGCGATCAGCAAGCGCGCTACGCGGCCATGTCGCTCATGCGCAGCGATCAACTCTCGATAATAGTGGACAGTCGCGCCGGGTCCGAGGCCGCCGATCAGGCCAAGGCAGCGTCCTGCTTTGCCTGCATCACTCATGACAGGGGAACGCTGCCGACGTGATCTTTAAACGCCTGGCGCGATGAGATCGCGCCATACCAGCGGTCGAGGTTCGGCATCGGCGGCCTTTGCGGCACCAACTGTACGAAGCGATAGCACATGATACCGACAGGGATGTCGCCGTAGGAAAAGGCGGGACCGGCGACGTATTGGGTCTTGTCCAGTTGCGCGTTGAGTATCTTCATCGCGGCGGTGGTTTTTTGCTGCGAGGTCTTGATCGCAGCCATGTCGCGTTTCTCCGGCGGGGTACGGATCAAGCCCCAAAAGGCGGCGAAAATCGCGGGACCCGCCACCGATAATTGCCAATCCATCCACTGACTCGCGAGTGCGCGCTGTTTGGGATCCTTCGGCTCGAGCACGCCGTTCTTGTCGTACTTGCCGGCGAGGTAGCGCACGATAGAATTTGATTCCCACAGCAGGAAGCCGTCTTCTTCCTCAAGCGTCGGCACCAGCCCATTTGGGTTCATCGCGAGATAAGCCGGCTCCTTGTTTTTACCGAAAGCGCCGCCGACGTCGATGCGTTGATGCTCGAGCTTGAGCTCACCCACGGCCCACATCGCCTTTTGCACATTCGACGACGTGTTGCGGCCCCAGATCTTGATCATTGTGGTTTCTCCCTGTGGACTTAAGGCTTTTTGTCAGTCATGGCCGGGCGTGTGCCATCCACGTCTTCGTGACTTGCCGGCCCTTAAGACGTGGATGCCCGGCACAAGGC
>JBARNC010000093.1:0-18282 GCA_049802775.1 Pseudolabrys sp.
GCCTGTCACCGCAGCCGCATCGTTGCCAATTTAAAGAAACGTACGCAGGTCAAAGTCTATGACCTCATCCCGCCTTTATTTTGATTTCATTCAGCCGGCTGCGGCGACCGTTGCTTGCTTTCGACGCTGATGATCATCGCAACCAACGCCAGCGTCGTGACAAACAGTAGCAGCGCAATGATGGCATTAACGCCAAGGACCAGCGCAAAGCCGCCCCTTTCATGTAACAGCGAGATCATGCCGATCGCGGCACCGGCACTGACGAACAGCAGAAAATACCGCACCGCGTAAACGCGTCCGCGCCAGGCGTCGGCGGTGTAGCGTGCCATGATCATATCGTTGACGGTCACTTGCCCATAGATCGCGGCAATCGCAATTGCGAGTGCCACCAGAAGTGCAATGCCGCTGGCATAGGCCGCCCACAAATTACCGAGGAAACCAATGCCGGTGACGATCGCGAATATCACGTGTGGTTGAATCCATTCAACCACGCGACCGACCGTAAGTTGCGCCAGCGCTCCGCATATCAGCACCGCGGTTGCGATGCTGCCCACGAGAACCAGCGGCAGGTCGCGAGATAGACGCTCGTCGACGATTTTTGGCAGCGCAATGGTAAGCACGTTGAAGGTCAGGCCCGCGCTCAGGGCGATCACGATGAATAGACTGAACAGCATGAATGCAAGGCGCGGCCTAAGCGGCACCGCCGGCGCAGATTGGCGCGTCTTGGCGTGATGACGATCATCAGGCGTGAGCCAGAGATAGAATATCCCAGTGAGGACCAGAACCACCGCTGGCGCGAAAAAGGCAGCGCGCCAACCAAACCAGGTGGCAAGCACAGCGCTGATACCGGCAGCAAGTGAGACACCAAGATTCCCACACACGCCGTTGAAGGCGAGCGTGCGTCCACGCGCATTCGATGCCTCGATCAGCATCGCCATGCCAACCGGATGATAGATCGCTGCGAACGTGCCGAGCGCGAACATCGCCACGGCTAGCGCCGCGAGATTCGGTGCAACGCCCGCGCCGGCCAGCGACAGACCGCAACCAATATAGAAGGCCGCCATCATGTTGCGGCGGCTCCAGCGGTCGGCGAGCCAGCCAGCCGGCAGCGAGAACACGCCAAAGGCGACGAAGGCCGCACTCGATAGCGCGATCAACTCGCTGTAGGAGCGCTGATAGACGACCTGCAGGCCGATCACCACCGTTGGATAGATCAGCAGGACGAAATGGTCGAGCGCATGCGCCCAGTTGAGAAAGGCGATTGATCGCCGGCGGGCCAAATCGTCGGCACCAGGGTGGCTGGCGGAGGCAGCGGTCATCGGATTTTCACTCGGCACTTTGAGTCGTAGCGATTGCATATACCGTTTGATGGAAGTTTGTCCTAACTCGCGTCTCGCGGCCAGCCCTCGACTTAAGGTTGTAATCCCGCTTTAGTTGTGCCGATATCGAGTTGCAATCTGCGGGACCAAATTTCGGGTCCGATGGCTATCGGAATTTTGCGCTTGAGTGCACACCCAGCATGAGCCGACGATATCGAATGGTCCGCCGCTGCGGGCTGGCCCGGCGACTCGCAAGGCCGTGCCAGCTCTACCTACGGCTCGACGTCCTGAAGCTCTAGTCGAGCGTACGGCGGAATCTCGTGACTGCGATAGTCATAGCCACCAGCATCAGCACGAACATCGCGATCGCATCGTAGCGTAGATCAGACAGGCTCGAGCCTTTGAGCATGATGGCGCGCACAATACGCAAAAAATGTGTGAGCGGCAGCGCCTCACCGATATACTGCGCCCAGACCGGCATGCCAGCGAACGGGAACAGGAACCCGGACAGCAAGATGGTCGGCAAGAAAAACATCATCGACATTTGCATCGCTTGCAATTGATTCTGTGCCAACGTCGAAAACGTGTAACCGATCGACAAATTGGTGGCGATAAACAAGGTACTCAGTGCAGCAAGAACGGCGAGATTGCCAACGACCGGTACGCCAAACAAAAACACACCAATACCGATGATCAATGAAGCCTGCACGAAGCCGACGAGAATGTAGGGCACGATCTTGCCCAGCATAATGGCGAAAGGCGTGATCGGCATCGACAACAGACTTTCCATCGTGCCGCGCTCGATCTCACGCGTGACCGACAGTGCGGTGAAGATCAGCATCGTCATAGTGAGAATGGTGCCGACCAGACCAGGCACAATGTTGAGCTGGGTTACGCCTGCCGGGTTGTAACGGGCGTGGATTCGGATCTCGAATGGCATGGTCGCCTTATCCGGAACATCGCGGTCATGCGAGAGAGCCATCTGTAGCACCTCACCGAGCGCACCCAGGGCAGTGCCAGAAGCGACTGGATCGGTGGCATCCGCAATTACTAGCATCGCGGGCTTGTCGCCGCGGCGGACCGAACGTTCGAAATTGGCCGGAATCTCGACGGCGAACAAAACCGTGCCCGAAGCAAGCAGCTGATCGACCTCGGCTTCGGTATGCGGCAGCTGGGTCACCTTGAAAAATTTTGTGTTTTCGAGCGCGGCCAGGATTGAACGCGACAGATCGCTACTCTCCTGTATCAGCACGGCCGTCGGCAGATTGCGCGGCATGGTGTTGATGGCATAGCCGAAGAGCATCAGTTGCACGAGCGGGATCATGATGATCATGGCGAGCGAAACACGGTCGCGCTTGAGCTGGATGAATTCCTTCACCAGCATGGCCCAGGTCTTACGCCAGAAGCCGTCGCCCGGAAGGCGCCGCATAGCTTGGGAAGGAAGCAGGTGGGTCATTGGAAATTATCCCGCGCTTTAGCCATCAGATCGATGAACACGTCTTCGAGCGAGGGCTCCGATCGGCGCCACTCAAATCCCTTACGCTTTCGATAGGGCGCGATCGTGGCGTCGAGTTTGTCAGCGTAACGGCCAGAGACATGCAGACTCGTGCCGAATGGTGCCACCATGTCGATGCCCGGCTTGTCGGTAAGCTCATCCGACAAATCAGCGAGACCTTCCCGACCCGTGGAACTAACAACGTAGGTGGTTAAATGCGACGAGGTGATCACCTGCTCAACGGTGCCATGCACCAACAATTCGCCGTAGGCGATATAAGCGATCTCATGGCAGCGCTCTGCCTCGTCCATGTAGTGGGTAGAAACCAGCACAGTCAGCCCGTCGGCGGCGAGCGCGTGAATCTCATTCCAAAACTCGCGCCTCGCTTTGGGATCGACACCTGCAGTTGGCTCGTCGAGCAGCAGCAATTGCGGGCTCGGTAGCGTGCAAGCGCCGAGCGCCAATCGCTGCCTCCAACCACCAGATAGCTCGCCCGCGATCTGTTCTCCGCGGCCTGCCAGCCCAAGCCGCTCAATTGCTGCGCGCGCTGCTGCAACTGGTTGCGCGATGCCGTAAATGCGGCCGATAAATTCCAGATTCTCCCGCACCGAGAGGTCCTGATAGAGGCTGAAATGCTGCGTCATATAGCCGACTTGACGCTTGATCTTGTCGGTTTCGGTACGGATGTCGTAACCGAGGCAAGTCCCGGTACCCTCGTCCGGCGTGAGCAGGCCACACAGCATACGGATGGTTGTCGTCTTTCCGGACCCGTTAGGACCGAGAAAACCGTAAATGGTCCCGCGCTTTACTTGCATGGACAAATTACGCACCACCGCACGGCCGTCGAACTTTTTGGTCAGGCCATGAACGTCGATAACGATGTCATCCGCATTCATTTGTGCGACTCTTGCGGTAGCATGACCGTGACGGGTTGCCCGACGCGAAATTTGTCCGGCTGCTCCGGCCGCGCCTCGATGAGGAACACGAGCTTGGCGCGCTCTTCCAGACTATAGATTACCGGCGGAGTGAACTCGGCGCTGCGCGCAATAAAGCTCACTTTTGCAGTCAGACCTTTCTCGCAGCCGTCGCAGCTAACGCCCACAGTTTCGCCGAATCTGATCTCAGGCAGCACCGCCTGCGGCGCAAAGAACCGGAATTTAAGATTGCCTGGCGGCAGCAGCGCCACCACCGGCCGTCCTGCGGGTACGGTCTCACCCGGGCGGTAATAGATCTGCTCAACTGTGGCTTCGCCGGGACTGTACGCATTCCGGCGCGCAAGCCGCGTCTGCGACCATTCTAGGTTGGCCCTTGCCTGGCGCAGCGCGGCTTCGGCATCATCGTAGGTTTTTTGCGTACCCGCTGCCGACTTCAACAATTCCTTGGCGCGATCAAAGCTCTGCTGCGCGTTAATGACGGCGGTGTTTCTCACCACTACGTCGGCTTTTTGCAGATCGTCATCGACCGTGAACAGCAAATCACCTTTTTGCACGCGATCACCCTCGCGCACCTTCAGCGTCTCCACGCGTCCCTGCTCGTCGGGCGAAACGAAGATCAACTCAGCTTCGGCCCAACCCTGCAATACGTGGTCGTTACTGTTGTTACAGCCAGCGAGCGCAAGCGCTGCTAGCATCATTATCAGCAGCCCGGAGAATTTCATTCTCATGTTGCTCTCCTCGGCGCGAACAACAAGTCAACATGCGTCTTCATCATTTTGCGAACGTCGAGGTGCTCAAAGCGTTCGAACAATCCGCTCCAAATGATCGCAACCAAACCGGGCGCCGCGACAATCTGCGGAAAATCCGCAAGCGCCTCTGGTACCTCGCCACGTGCGGCAGCGCGGCGCAATAACGAACGTACAGCCGTAATAATTCGCGAGAGCACCTCGCGGTAATAGAATTCGGCCAGTTTCGGAAAGCGCCTCCCCTCGGAGATCATGAGGCGGATAACGTCTTTGCGCCTTGTCTCGTAGACTTCACGAACGAACAGTTCGACGATGTGCTCCGCCAGCACAGCGAGCGGAAGTTCGGCCTCACCCATCGCCTCGATCGTGCCAACCAGCGGCGTAAGCATGGCCCGGATCAGCTCCTGGAAGAGGCTCTCCTTGTCGCGGAAGTAGAGATAGATGGTTCCTTTCGCGACGCCAGCGCGTCGCGCCACATCATCGAGCCGGGCAGCTTCGAACCCGCGAGTTGAGAACTCGTCGAGCGCGGCGGACAGGATCGCGTCGCGGCGTTCGGCGCTCCGGGCCTTGCGGGAGGCGCTTGCCGGGACAGCGGCCGGCCGCGCGGCCTCAGCCGCGCGCTTACGGCGGCCTGCTCGACGCGCTGTTGATTTCCGTGACCTCGGCGGATGCAACATCATTGCACCTGTAATGACTGACCGGTCAGTCAATATTTAGTGCGAAAAAAGGGAGACTGCAAGCCCCAAATTTTCCCAAGAAATTTTAGCCGTTTAGGTGGATTGCCCCGAATGGCAGCCAGTCAGCGGCTCGCGCTGTATTGACCGCAACAAACATCAACGTCGCGGTCGCCAGCACCAAGGCCACGACCACGAGCGCGCGCATTATAGGCGCATAGATATGGGTCATCACACTTCCCTACCCAAGCGTCCGCGCCAGATAGGCGCGAGTCGGGGGGCACGATCAATGATTCGAATCTCAGGCGCGCTCGATTTCGGCCTTGACGGCGGAAAACGACTCAGGCGTGTCCACGTCGGTCAGCGCAGCTTGACCGTCGACCGGCACTTCGACAACCGCTTCGGCATAGCTACCGATGAGGTGGCGTGCGCCTATATCGCCCTGAATAGAAATCAGGTCGTGGAAGAAGCGGTTCGACCACAGCACAGGATTGCCACGCCGACCATCGATACTCGGCACAACGATCAGCGCGCCGCGCTCCGGATCGAAGGCGGCGATCAGCCGATTAATCAACACCGCGTCGACCTGTGGCATGTCGCCGAGACAGACAATGGCCGCATCGGCCGACTCCGGCACGGCAGCGATGCCGGCTTTGAGTGAGCTGCCGAGGCCCTCCGAAAAATCCGGGTTGTGCACCAGACGTAGCGGCAGACCCTTCAATGCCGCTTCCACTTTTTCTCGTTCGTGCCCAGTCACGACAATCACGGGCTGAGCACGCGAGGCAACTGCCTGTTCAGCAGCAATGCGCACAAGGGGCTTGCCGCCAATTTCGGCTAGCATTTTGTTGACCGCACCCATGCGGGTTGAGCGTCCTGCGGCAAGCACCACGGCAGCAACGCGGCAGCCAGTATGCGGGACAGGTTCCTCGCGTGGCTGCGGCCGCGTGACGATCTCCATCAAGAGACCGCCGACGCCCATGCTAGTGATATCTGCGCGCGTGACAGGCAAGCCGGCAAGCAGCCGCATCAGCACCCAATCAAAACCGTTTTCCTTCGGACTGCGCGCACACCCAGGAGCACCAAGTACCGGATGTCCGCGCGCCTTGCCAATCAGCATGAGGTTTCCGGGATCGACCGGCATGCCGAAATGCTCGATTTCACCGCCAACCGCTTCCACCGCTGCCGGGATCACGTCGCGACGGTCAGCAATGGCCGAAGCGCCGAACACGATCACCAACTCGGCGCCGGCTTTGAGCAGTTCGTCAATCGCGCGCGCGAGCGCCATTTGTTCGTGCGGCACACGCTGCTCGGCAATAATGCTCGCGCCGGCCGGCGCAATGCGTGCGGCAGTGATCTTGAGCGTCTTCTCGATAACTTTTGGCGACAGGCCAGGCAACAATGTCGATACCACGCCGACCTTGCGCACCTTGTAGGGTGCGACGCGAATGACCGATTTCGCCTTCCCCGCCGCTACAACCGCTTGGTCGCGAGCGGCGCCGGGCACGGCGAAGGGAATGATCTTCACCGTCGCGATCATCTCTCCTTCGACCACCGGCTTATAAGCCGGCAGCGTCGCCAAGGTTACTGCCTCATCGATGCGATTGAGAGCGTCAATCGCCGCCTTGTCGACGACCAGGACACCGGCACTTTCTGCAAACAAATTGCAGCGCCCGGTGAAGGCACGGTCGGCGCGCACGCCCTCACCCTTGATCGCTGTAGCGATATCGGCGGCGGCCTGATCTTCCGAAACGTCGCCCGAGTCGAGACGCGCAACGGTGATTTCCTTCACGCCGGCGATCTTGAGCGCGGCGACTTCAGAAGGGCCGATCAATGTACCCTTCTTGAGCACGAAGTTACCTTCGCGGATCGAGTGCACGGCAGTTGCGCCAAGCGCATCGGCTACAGGGACGGCGCCGAACTTCATGCCGTTTCCGCCTTCTGCCGAAGAACGTGCGTGATCTCGCCCATGATAGACACCGCGATCTCCGCCGGCGATACCGCTTCGATATCGAGTCCGATCGGAGCATGAATACGCGCGATATCCGCCTCGGTAAGGCCAGCCTGTTTGAGACGATCTACGCGTTTGGCGTGGGTCTTTTTAGAGCCGAGCGCACCAATATAAAAACAGTTACGCGCCAGTGCGTACTTGAGCGCCAGATCATCAATCTTCGGATCGTGGGTGAGCGCAACGAAAGCCGTGTAGTGATCGATACCAAGCGGGGGCAATGCCACATCTGGCCATTCTGCGATGACCTTCACATCGGGAAATCGCTCGATCGAAGCGAAAGCAGTGCGCGGATCGATAATGGTCACGTCATAACCAAGCAATTGGCCGATGGGCGCCAGCGTCTGGCTGATATGCACCGCGCCAGTAATTACAAGCCGCGGCGATGGCACATAGACGGTAAGGAAAAAGCGCCCTTGCGGTGTCTCCTCCATGCCGCCCTTGGCCATGCGCAGGCGTTTTCCCAGCGCGTCTTTCAAGGGATCCTTCGCGACATCACCAGCCTTCACCAGCCGCTGCGCGCCGCTCGCCACATCGGTGACAAGCACCGCTGCACGGCGCGCCGCGCGCTCAGCATTGAGTGCGTGCAAGACGTCGAGATTCACTCAGGTCACTTTCTCAACATACACGCGGATAGTCCCACCACAGGACAGACCCACCTTCCACGCTGCTTCATCGGCGACGCCGAATTCCAGCATCTTCGGCTTGCCGCTGTCGATCACGTCCATGGCCTCGGTGACAACCGCTCCCTCGACACAGCCGCCGGAAACCGATCCAAGAAAATTACCTTCGTTGTCGATCACCAGATTGGAGCCGACTGGCCGCGGCGCCGAGCCCCACGTCTCGACGACGGTCGCGAGCGCTACGCCGCGTCCGGATTTCCGCCACTCCTCGGCGGCTTTGAGGATATCTTCGTCACGTGCCAACATTGAGATCCTCCTTCAGGCGACCTGTCTTAACATCAATTTCGGATCGTAACTTTTGGCCGGCGCGCCTGACAGGGCGCGCACCAGCTCTGCCATGGACTCCAGATTGTGGATCGGCCGCAATTCGTCAATATGCGGCAGCATCGTTTGTACGCCTTTGGCGCGCGCTTCGAAGCCCGCGAAGCGCAATAGTGGATTGAGCCAGATCAGCCTGCGGCAGGAACGGTGCAACCGATCCATCTCGAAGTCGAGCATTCCGTCGGCGTCACGCTCAAGTCCATCGGTGATCAAAAGCACGACCGCGCCCTGGGTGAGCACCCGCCGCGCCCATTGCTTGTTGAAGGCGTGCAATGACGAGGCGATCCGCGTGCCACCCGACCAATCCGCGACATTGGCCGAACAAGCGGCAAGCGCCTCGTCCGGGTCGCGTTGACGGATGGCGCGAGTGACATTGGTCAATCTTGTGCCGAACAGAAAGGTGGTCACACGCTTGCGTACGTCAGTGACCGCGTGCAGAAAATGCAGAAACAACCGCGTGTACTCGCTCATCGAACCGGAAATATCCAGGAGCGCCACGATGGGCGGCTCTTTCACGCGGGGGCCTAAATATTTCAGGTCGATAACCGCGCCGCCCGCCTTCATGCTGGCGCGCAGGGTACGGCGAATATCGACGAGATGACCACGCCGGGTGGGCGTAAGCCGGCGCGTTCGCACGAGGTCGAGAGGCAGCGTCAGCCGAGCGATGGCTTCTCTCGCTGCGGCGATTTCCATCGCAGACATCTGAGCGAAGTCCTTCTTCTGCAATAGTTCTCGGTCTGAAACGCTCAACCGAGCGTCGATCTCCACCTCGGACTTGTTCTGCTCGCGTTCATTGAGTTCGGAAAACAACGCTTCCTGAATGCGCTGCGCGCCGGGCGACGGCGCTTTCGGCACACTGGGCATGATTTCAGGCAGCATCGAAGCAATCATTTTTTCAATGTACCCGCGCTTGCGAAAGAAAATTCGAAATGCCTGGTCGAAAAGAACTGTGTGTTCATGCCGCTTTACGAATACCGCGTGGAGCGTCCAGTAAAAATCATCGCGCGTGCCAACACGAGCGACGCTGAGCGCCTCAAGCGCATCAATCACCGCGCCGGGGCCAACCGGAATCCCGGCCGCCCGCAATGCACGTGCAAAGTAGAGAATATTTTCAGCAAGGCGGCCCTCGGACGCGGCCATGACATTCACTCCGCCGCCCGTAGCTCCGACTTCACCTCATCGAGCAGCGCCTTCACCTTGGTGCCATCGAGCCGGGTGATGTCGTCCTGATATTTAAGCAGCACACCGAGCGTATCCGACACCGTCGCCGGATCGAGCGCGACAACATCGAGTTCGGTGAGCGCACTGGCCCAGTCCAGTGTTTCAGCCACGCCAGGGGACTTGAATAGATCTTCCTTGCGCAGCGCCTGCACGAAAGCGACGACCTGTTCGGACAATTTCTTGGCAATGCCCGGCACCTTGGCGCGAAGAATTTTTAGTTCGCGCTCGGCATTCGGATAGCCAACCCAGTGGTAGAGGCATCGCCGTTTGAGCGCATCGTGTACTTCGCGGGTGCGATTGGACGTGACAACAACGATCGGCGGATGCGGCGCTTTTACGGTACCGAGCTCGGGTACGGTGACCTGAAAATCGGCAAGCACTTCTAAAAGGAATGCTTCGAAGGCTTCGTCAGTGCGGTCGATTTCATCGATCAACAGCACCGGCGGCCCTGCAGGATCGGGCGCGAGGGCTTGCAAGAGCGGCCTTTTGATCAAAAAGCGTTCGGAGAACACGTCGTGCTCAATCCGTGCGCGATCGCCCTCGCCTTCGGCTTCCGCGAGACGAATGGCAATCATTTGTGCGCCGTAGTTCCACTCGTAAACCGCGGCGGAAACGTCGAGCCCCTCGTAACATTGCAACCGGATCAGACGGCGTCCGAGCGTTGTGGCCAAAACTTTCGCGATCTCGGTCTTGCCAACCCCCGCCTCGCCCTCGACAAATAACGGCCTGCCCATGCGCAACGCGAGATAGAGCACCGTCGCCAGCGAGCGATCGGCGATGTAGTCGGCCTTAGCCAGCAGATCGAGGGTTGAATCGATCGAATTTGGAAGGGTCTTGTCTGCCATGTGGGGACTTTATCCTACCACGCGTGTGCCTTACTCGATATAATATCGCCTTAACGGATTGATAGCCCTACATATTTGGTTCATTCAGAACGTTAGAAAACTAAACAGTAAGCGGCCAGTAAGCAGCAGCGTCCGACCCGGAAGTTGGTGATCATTTTGGTCACCATTTTATTTTTGTGTTCTGCTCCCGTTCATTAGTAGTGGACAAAAGGAAATTCCTTCTCTCCTCTCTATCGGACCTGTTGGTGGTATAGGCCGCTGCGCGGGCTCAGCACTCAGTGTAAGTCTCGGTAAGCAGCGCGCAACCGAGCGCCGTATTCATAAAATGGGACGCCCTTTCGCGCCCCTCAGCGGCGGCCGAGGAGCTTGCGCTTCTCCTCAAACTCGGCCTTATCGATCTCGCCCTTCGCAAAGCGTTCGTCGAGAATGTCGAGAGCGGCATGGCCGCGGCCGCCGTCACGAAATGGATAGCCGTGGGTCGCCCAGCGCACCAGCCACACAAAAATGGCCATGATGCCAATGACGGCGAGCAGCATGAATATCGGGCCGATTATCATGAAGGGATGCCAGCCCCATGGGCCGCCCCACATATGGCTATAGCCGTAATCGTAAGGTAGGGCGGGAACGTTTGGCGCCTGTTGCTGCGCGAGGGCCGGCACCACCGCGATGACGAAACCCACTGAGAGGGCGAACGCGGCGAGACACTTCCCGTGCGCGCGGATTGCGTTTGTGGAAAGCATTCTTTCGGACATGGCACAACCTCTGAACGGTGGATCGTAATTGGCCAAGGGCAAAGACTTTTCAACAGTGTGAAGCAGCTTACACTTAATTACATCCAGCCGTAATAAACATAAGCGAGGTTAACCCAGTAAGCGCCAGCGGTTTGCGCTAGGAATTCGAAATGGAGGTCCTCCATGCGCGAAACAATAATTGGTCTTGCGGCTTGTGCCGCGCTGATCTTAGTGGGTATCGCCGTCAATAGAGCGGGCATTGGTGCGAACAACAGGCAACGCGTGCTGGAAGCCACCGTTGAGATGGAAAGTCTGGCGACAAAGCTGGATCACGCGATGAAGATCGCTCCTGAAACGAAACTTGAGATTGCCCGGATCATTAATCAGCCTTGGTACAACTGCAATCAAATGGCTTGTCCCACGGTGCTTGAGACGCGTAATCGTGCTGCTCGCGCCCACTTGCGGACCGTTCTTGAAGGCAGTGGGGTTCCCACCGAGCTGAGCGCACGCGCAATGCCCCATACCAATATTGGAAATTGACGGCACTAAGTTACCATTCTTATTGGCCCTTAGCGGACATTCAATCAGCTGCGCCATGTCCGCTTTCGGGGGTAAAGCGGACATCGCTCCCGCATCGCAAAATGTCCGCTTATGACAGCCGGCTCAACCGGTCGACGCAACACAAGCGTTATGCACATTAGTTTGCGGCCCCAATTGTACGTCGCTTAGCAGCAACAGGCCGGCGGCAAGTCGTATTGCGATTTTGAACGAGACACCTGTTTAAGAGGCTGCCTGTCGAGGGCTCCGGGTGGCTGAGCATTTCGGGTGATGCCCGCTAGCGGACACGACAATTCGGCCCCGCGGTCCGCTATTGGCACAAAGCAGACATGGGCTTGTGCGCTGCACATGTCTGCTAATGACCCAAAGCGGACATTGATGGCCTCTTTCAGTGTACTAGCTTTTGCCGATACGATGCACTGTATAGCCAAGAGGGGATCATGACTAAGGAGCCAGAATTCGCAATTCCGGCGGAAATGCGTGCGATGGCCGAGAAGAGCGTGGCTCAAGCGAAGCAAGCCTTCGAAGGTTTTATGACGGCCGCCCAGAAGGCGGCGAACTTGGCCGAAGGGCAGGCGAGCACCGCCCATCGAGTTTGCCGAAAGGAACATGACCACCGCCTTTGTCTTGGCGCAAAAGCTTGTTCAAGCCCGGGACTTGGAAGAGATGCTCAAGCTTCAGGCCGACTATGTGCGTAGCCAGATCGAGGCACTGACCGAACAGGCGCGGGACATCGGCAAACTCACCAACCGACTAGGAACCAGCGGGTCAAGCAAAGCGTGACGCGTTCGTTTCTCTCCAGGAATGTCCGCTTTCGGGGTAATAGCGGACATCGTGCAAACTTGTTGCAATGTCCGCGCACGCAGTGATGCGCTGATGATAACGGAATTGCGTTAGCCTAAGTGCCGGTACCTGAATGCCCTTCAAATTCACGTCGCTGTTTCCAATGATCACTGCCCTTTCGCCTTGCTTCTGTCACACGATGATGGCTGGCTTCCGCTACCAATAAAGTTGGAGCGGTAAGTTGGAGTGGCAACGGTGAATTCCGCGCCAAGTTCGTACCATAATCTCGCTCGTGACTTGGACTCGATTTTGTCCCGGAGTGCGCCTCGCCCGTCCAACCAGACTTGGCCGACGCCTCCCCCGTCCAACATGCAGAACAGTAAGCCTTCGATTGGCAGGCGAACATCCCGCGCCTTTGCTCGCTATTCCATTGTGTTTTTGATCGGTATCGGCGTCACCTTGGCCTGGCAGTCCTACGGCGACGAAGCAATGAAGATGGTCAGGACGGAGGCTCCGTCGCTGGCCTGGTTGTTGCCCGTCTCGACGGCAAAGCCGCCTCCCGACGATCAGAGGTCCACGGCGGCGGCTGCAAGTTCTCCTCAGTTGGAGCGGCTTGAGCTCAGTCTCCTCGTCGTGCGGCGCAGCCTTGAGCAGCTCGCTGCCATGGTAGAGCAGCTCTCCGCCAAGCAAGACCAACTGGCCGCCAAGCAAGACCAGATGTCCCACATTGCGACATTGAAGTCGGTCGAACCCCCACCTCAGTCCCGGGCGGTCCCCCCGCGCAAACCCCCGCAACCACCCACTGCGCAGTCGTCGGCCACGCAGTCATCATCAGTGCCTGCACCGCCGCCTCCTACTGGACAACCCTTGCGCTGATGGCTCCGCTCAGTGCAACCCCGGCACGTCCCGGGGTTTTTTCTTTTGGTGGTGAATGACGAACTCTTGGATGTCCGCTTTTGGGGTAACGGACATGTTCTATGAGTACGCAGCCTAGCCATACCTTAGATTTTTTCACAAAATATTTTCTATAGCGCTTCGTTGCTTCGTGCCACGAAGAGCAAAGAGCCATACCTTCGAAATTGAGAATAGATTTGCGCGGGGTCACTGCGGCGAACGAGCGAAGCGATTTTGGGGCCCGGGGTCTCGCATCGCCACGAGTTCGTAATGTTCGCTGCGAACGATGATTGCGTTCTCGCTCGCAAGAACGACTCGATCTTACGCTGATTGTAATTGACTGATCTCGAACACTAGCGCCGAGATGAAAGCGAGCTTCACGACGACTGGCATCGTCGTGAAGCTCTGACCCAAGCCAATGGAGGATGCCAATGGCTCAGGTTCCCGGAAGCTATCACGCTTCGCTAAACGACACTACGAAGCTATCGCAGAGGCGATGCAAGAAGCACGCACCCATCTGCGATGTGATGCAGTCAACCAGCACGAATGTGTTATCGGCATGCTTGCGGATATGCTCGCCGCCGATAACTCTCAATTCAAACGTGAGCGTTTCATTAATGCGTGCCAGCCCGGCGCAAACGTGAGGGCACGATCATGAACGGAGCGGTGATGACATTAGCGAGATGGTACGCACGGCAAGCTGTGAAGCGGGAGCTATATGCGCAAGGCATCAAGCTAGCGCATATCGAGGCTTGTGAGATCACCCGCTCGGCTAATCAATACGTCGAAGATCATCCAGAGATCATCGCCTTCGCCACTGAAAGGTATCGCAGCCTTGTTGCAAGTGGGTATTTGCGACCCCCGAGAAAACGAAAGCTGTGCAGCACTTAGGAGATTTGCACAACGGAAGAAGCACTGAGCTGCAAGGACTTCCGTTGTGCAAATATCGTGAACGAAATGAAACGCTAGACCATGAGTGGTCCAGGGAAATCCCTCTGCATGATGGAGGTTAAACGATGATCGTAGGCTATGCCCGAGTTAGCACTGATGGCCAAACGCTTGATGCTCAACGAGCTACGCTTAAGGCCGCTGGTGCTGAGAAGGTTTTTGCTGAGAAAGTCTCAGGTGCGAAGACCAATCGAGCGCAGCTAGCAAAGGCAATCGATGCGCTAGCTGCTGGCGACGTGTTGCTGGTCACTCGGCTTGATCGGCTAGCGAGATCAACACGAGACCTACTAAACGTGCTCGCAACAATCTCAGACAAAGGCGCAGGCTTCAAATCGCTGGCGGATACTTGGGCCGATACGACTACGGCGCATGGGAGGTTGATGTTGACCGTGCTAGGTGGCCTAGCCGAATTCGAACGTGAGCTAATCAAAGCTCGAACCGCTGAAGGCAGGAAACGGGCTCAGGCCAGAGGGGTTCGGTTCGGTCGCAAGCTAATGTATCGAGGCATCAAATCACGGAGGCGCTACAACGTAGGGAAGCGGGCGAGGCATTGGTGGAAATCGGACGAAGCTACAACGTCAGCCATTCAACAATTTCTAGGCTGTGAATGAGCTGCACTAAAAGGCTGCACGTGCAAGACCCTACCCTGAATTTCAAGCCTTATCTATCTTGTACCATCCATTGCGCTTATCCTCTTCGTATTGCCTGAGCCTATCCTCGTATGATGGAATGGCGGGAGACAGCGCTCTAGTTTTTGGAGCCTTCTTGGAATGCCGTGGCGACGACTTCGTGGTTATATCGACTACAGACTGTTTTGGTGGTTCTGCCATAGCTGTACTTGACGCAACTACCAAGGCCAAGGCGGGAGCAATAATGGAGATTTGTTTCATCACTGGGCTACAAGCGGATGAAATGATAGATGCCGTTCAGCCCCATAAGCCCGACCAAGATAAGGTAGATGGCAACGATGAAGTTCAGCAACCTCGGCATAAACAGGATCAAGATGCCTGCGAGGAGGGCAATGATCGGCGAAATGTGTGCGGGCGTGAGGGCCATGATGATCTCCTAGGTGGCGGGATCATATCTGCTGAGCATGTGGCCTAGCGGCAACAATTCAGAAAATTCGGAGGCGCAAACGCATTAGTGCTCTACCCGCAGGCAGCGGTCTATGTAGAAATATTGGGCTCGACCTCTTAGTGCACTTCGAGGGACGAGGGATCGGGGCCGCGCTACCTATCTAGGTTTCGAGTGCGGCCCCGATTTTAATGTGGCCCCGACCTCGGGGGGCTTTCGAGGGATGGGTGAGATCGGGGCCTTTGCTCTAGTCGGGGAACTGAGAGCGGCCTCGAATTTACCAAAGCTCCCGCTTCACCCACATTAATACTTTGTAATTCAGCATTAATACTTTGCAACGTTGCACTGCATGATAACGCTGCGGATATGTTTTTCAGGAACGGAGCCGATTGGTGCTGAGATTGAAGATTGCTCAGGCTGGGATTGCTCAAGCGCGGGTTGATGGTCGATCTGCGGCGGCGGCGGCTCAATGACGTTCATCACTCGCGCTGAGCGAGCGATGGCTTGTTCAAGTCGCTCAGCCATCTCCTCGCTCCATGGCACAGTGACACTTACTCCGAGCTTGGCGTGCTCGAATTGGATCGCTATCCCAGCTGCTCTCATTCGAGTGCTCAGCGGTAGCGAAGGGTTGCGGTAAACCTGTTGAAGGAACGTGAGCGACGTTCCATTAGGCCCAATCTCAATCTCACTTAACCGCTGCTCGCGTTCGCGCTCATCGCGATGTAGGGCTTCATCAATTGCCTTCGGCATCGTCTTCTTCTCTTAAGTAAGAATTATATTTTTTGTTTCTTGAAGAGAGTGGAGGGTGTGGAGAGTATGGAGAGGGTGGAGCCTAGTCACCGGGGAAACCCAGAAGGGCTCCCTAAATTTGCTGGGGTCCATACCCTCCACTAACGCGCAAGCTATCGCCGGTCAAATCTGCGGCTAAAATTCTTGAGCTTTACCAATCACCCTAGTATCACCCTAGTTTTATGATGAGGGTTACATAAGGGTTATATAAGGGGAGTTTGTAACGAAACGTGAGCGAGACTGCGGCTCACTGACGCTGCCACGCTGGCCGTCGATTGCAGCGGCGCGGAATATCATTGAGAAATTTCCGTTTGCATCCGCTGGGGACCATAGCGGCTTCGCCGTCAGGACTTGGCTCGCTCGCCTTACTTGCATCACGATCCCGATCTAGGGCCTCGTTCTAAACTCCATCGTAGGGCCTTCGGCCTCGGGATCGCATCATGCCCCACACCGTAGCGGTTAAGAATTGGCGGTTGCTCGAAATTGAAATCACTCGCGTGCTTCGCGGAGAAGGCGTGCTGATTGAGAAGAACTCAGCGGGCGATCCCTGCGCTGGCGAAGTCAATATCGCAACGCTGGCTCAGGCGCTGAGCGCTAGGGTGCTGGTGAAAGTCACGCCGATATCGGCAAGGATCTGAGCGGTTGCCTCAACCCCGCGCTACGCGCTCAGCCTCGACTTGTTCAAGCGGGATCGCCCTCGGCCTTGGCGATGTGATTGCCTCGACGTAATCGGCCCACTTCCCTAGGGCTTCTCGCATCTCCTCGGTGTATTTGGCGAGATTATACACGCCAGCTACACCGCTCTTGTGACCGCTCACATGATTGAGGATCGCTTCGATGATATGCGGAAGCACGCCGAGCTTATCAGCCATCATCCTGGCAGCGGTGCGCCGGAGGTCATGCAGCGTAAACTTCGGCATCTCCTTCGCCCCGCCCTCTTTGCGTTGCTTGGCAAGGCGCTCATCAAGCCTTGCTTTGCTGTAGCCCCATCCACTGAAGCCACGTTGGCCTTCGCCAAAGACAGGGGAAGTGTTCGCAAACTGTGTAACAACGCCGCTTGCCTTCCTTCGCTCAAGGATCACTTGGGCTTGTGACGATAGCGGGAGTTCATGCTGGCGTTTGTTCTTCGTCCGCTCAGGTGGAAGCACGATTAGGCCTCGCTCAAAGTCCACTTCATCCCAACGAAGGCCGCCGATCTCTTCACGACGTTGCGCGGTGAGGATCAACAAGCGAACGATATTCGAGAAGTCATCCGTGCCTAACGCCGTCCAGACTTCGGCAAGCTCGGCTGGCGTTAGCACCCGTTCACGAGGGCCATTCTCCGCAGCCTTAGCAGTGCCCTCAACGGGATTGGTTTCAAGGAAGCCCTGCGCGACGGCCCAGGCAAAGAACGCTGAAAGGTTAGAACGGAAACGATTACGTACCGTTGGCCCTCGTTCATCTTGAATGTCGTTCAACACCTCTGCGATCGTGGCCCTACGGATTTCATCTAGGCTCAGGCTGTGCAATGGTTTGGCGTGGTTATTAAAGTGGCGTTGAAGTTCACGGAAGACCCGAGGCTTCATTGCCTCTTTCCGTCGAGCGAGGTAACGCTCGGCTTCCTTATCGAATGTCTTAGCCGTCCGATCTTCGTCTCGGGTCTTTCTTCGTTCGCTAAGTGGATCAACACCGCTAACGACTTTGCCCAGCAATCTCTTGGCTTCCACTCGTGCTGTGTCAGGCGTCCACGGCGAGCCGTGACGGCCAATTGAATAAACCCGTTGCTTGCCCCGAAGCCGATAGCGCAGACAGTAGAACACCCCTTCCACTTGCCGTCGTACACCGAAGCCCTTGACCACCTCTCGATGATCAGCGTCCCATAACCAATCCCCCGGCGCTAATTGGTCCACTGCGCCTTTGGTAATCTTGCCAAGCATTGCCGTTGCTCCCACATGTGGTGCCGCTTACCCCACGTTCCCCGAAGACATGTGATGCTATTGTACGCCAATAGTAAGCAAATAGTAAGCGCCACGAAGCAAACTCCTGTCGGCGGGCGGCGGGACGTCTCGGCGGGTGGCGATGCAAAAAATTGCTGCAAAGCAATGGCTTCTTAGGCGTTGTTGTCTCTTTCGCTCGCATGAGCTAATCTAGCGTAATGGTATGTAACTACCCCATCACTTTTGTGCCTCACATGGGGGGATCGAAGGCCCCCACAGCCAGGATTTGCCCATGACCAAGCCAGTCACCCTCGAGAAGGAGGCCCAGCAGTTCCCCACCATCGA
>JBARNC010000094.1:0-5227 GCA_049802775.1 Pseudolabrys sp.
GGACATCAGCCGGTATCACGGTTTCGGCCTCAAATGTGCTAGGTTGAACAGCATAAAGCCAAATGCATCAGGCGAGCGTCTGTTCATATGAAATGCCACCAGTCCATCGTTGGCGATGTGCCGAGCAAGGCCCGCACTTCATTCGGGCGAGCAATTGCAAATGCAGTAACCCGCCGGTTGCCCTCAATGACGACAAGGTGATTTTGGTTATCGTCGACCAATATTATTTCAGGCATTGTGTCGTCGCGTCGCATATTTTCTAGAATTGCATCCACGGCAGCCTCGATCTGAGTGCCGTTATAATTTCGCGCGCCGTCATCAATTAAGCGGGTACCCTGCGTCAACTCCATCCAGAACTCTTGGTTTCCCACATACCTTAGGCGGTGAAATTCGGACGGATCCAACGAAACGTGCCGCCATTTTACGTCTTTCGGGAACCTATGAAACAAAAGAATATTGCGGCCATAACCTCGGACCATACTGAGCATAATTGCGCGAACATGATTTGCGTAGGTGTCAGTCAGGTCGCCATTGTCGATTAGAGCTGACCGGTCAAAACCAAAACTATCAAGCATCTTGGCGTAGTCGGAGGCGTATTGCGGCGAGTCGATGTCCGCCCGGAGAAAGCCGAGCACCATCTCATCGGTACTACCTTCGCCCAAATCACGGACCATTATGGGGTCAGTCCTCTCCAACTAAAGAGTACCACATTCGAGCTGCCGCTCATTGAAAAGGCCAGCTGAAATGGTGGCTGGGCCGATTGACCAAAACCTTTCGCTGCGCGTCCGGTAGCGTGAGGGGGTGGTGGGAAGAGCCCAATTATTCGACTGGCTGTGCAACTCAGGAATGTCCGCTATTGGCACAAAGCGGACATACGCTTGTGCACTGCAAATGTCCGCTATTGGGGGTAAAGCGGACATGCCGAACGGGTTTAGTGAAGGTGCAAACCTAAAAAGGTGAAAGCGTGAGGCTGCCTTTTCACGGAACTGTAGCAAGAGTTTGCGGTGCTACAGTCGGCGAATGGACTACGAACTCGCCAAAAGCCTGATGGATGCCGGATTTCCGCAGATCGGAAAAGGTAGCTTGATTGGTTCGCTGGACAAGCTTGTCTGGCGAAGTGGCGATCGTATCTATCTCCCCACCCTCGAAGAACTCCTAGAGGCGTGTGGAGAGAATTTTGGCTCTCTTGATAAACAGCATGACGGGTGGCTCGCCTCTGCGAATGGCGATCAGAGTTGCTTTGCGAATACTCCTGCCGAAGCTGTCGCCCGCTTATGGCTCGCGCTTCAAAAGCGATGATCGCCATTAAGGCGCAAACATAATATGAAAGCGTGAGGCGGGCCGTTATTCTATTAGAAGCAATGCTTGCACGGTCGCGCTTTCACACTGTTAAACATACGAGCCTGGACGGTTACACGTCCTCACCGGCTGTGCCGAAGCACATGTGTTTGCCGTACTGTAACAAGGTGAAGTGATAACTCAAGGTGAGACCCTGCCACCATGAGAAGCTCACACCTTCACCGTCATCCCTGACAAAATAAAAAAGGTGAGACAATTACAGCCCATACGGCCGAAGCGCTTTATTGCGATCCAAATTAGGGTGCTTTTGTAATTGCGATCACATCCATTTCGACCAGCATTCCGGGCCACGCAAGTTGATTGATGTTCAGGAACGTGTGCACCGGTTGCAGAGCTCCAGCAAGCGCCTCCGCACGGCACTTTCCGGTCTCGACCTGATTTCGGATATCAGTGACGTAGGTGACGACCTTCACCACGTCATTCATTGTAGCTCCTTGGGTTGCCAACAGCCGTTTGATTTTCTCATAGGCATAACGGCACTGGCCCGCAAAGTCGCCGAGATGACGGATGGTTCCGCGCGCGCCGCTTTCGTCTTCGGCTCCCACCCCCGCGAGAAAGATCATTTTTCCTGGATGAGTGACCGTTATGACCTCTGAAAACAGGCCTTTTGTCCACTCACTATAGTTGTAGGTCTTCTTCTCAAAACCGGTGGCATCTGCGGTTGGCGTTTGTGCCTGCGCGGATAACATCGTGGAAAACAGAAGTGCAGAGCCGATAGCAGCAACAAGTCGCATGTTCACCTCCCGCTTACAAGCGTTTTGAGAACACCAAGCCTAAAACGTGCTTGGCACGAGGGTCAAACAAGCAGTTCATCACATTGCACGAACATTGAATGCTCATGCGGTGACACCGTGAAACGATCACACCGTAACAGCCTAATCAGGTGCGACGTTTGCAACCGCCTTCACCGCTATGCCGAAGCGCGTTTATCTGCCTTCTGAGTCGCCTGGTTTTGCTCCCACACCGAAGTGCATTCCATCGAACCTACGTTGTTGATGATGCTGAGGCCCGTCTTAGGCTCCGGTGTTCGAGGAAGAAGCGTAGCATCTCTCTCGCGGCGTCTGGCCCCCGCGGATCGGTGTAGGAACCGGCGGGGCTGCCTCCCGACCAAGCGTGCCCGGCTCCATGGATCTCCCAGTGCTCAAGGATTGTCCGTCCGCTCGGATCGACGACCATTGGCCAGGTCAGGTTTGCGATTTCCCCGGCACGTAGCCCTGCTTTGACTGACAGCAGGACAATAACGCGATTGCGAACTGGGTATCGCGACGCGCTGGCGTAGGCGAGGAGGGCTTGTACGTGGTTATCGAAGAGAACTTTTGCCTGCTTGCCTGCCATGCCAATGCGATAATAGTGAACGACTGAATCGTAACGCAATGCAAGTTGGATGCAACGAAATTCAGAATCAGTTCGATCAATTAACTCATGGCAATTTCGCAGATTCACTATGAGTCCCGTGATCAAAGTAGCCAGCAATTCATGCACACTCGGAATTAGGGACCTTGAACATTCGATATGAGTTGAGAGGTCCCCACGGCTCGCGCAAAATCCAACGAAATCATCAAACTGGAAAATTCAGGCAAAAGTGTCGCGGCTCTTTCAAATATGCCTTGAAATAAGAAAAGACGATGCGGATGTCACAGTAAAGGCCCGGTAAAATTTAGGGCTGCAACAACTTGTTCACTCTGAAGAATAAACCCACTGTTTATCCTGCAATTTAAGAGGATTTTATCGGCTCGCGATTAAGGTGTCCCCATAAGACGAGAGACACGGGCTCGTCATCAGAAAAAACAACAGGGGGGCGTCAAAATGAAGATGTCGGCGTCGGATTGTCCGGAATTTTTTGCCAGTCCCACATTTTGTTCCGCCCTTGCACAGTTATCTAGGAAGCATTCATCTTCAGGGTTAGCATGTGGTGCTTGATGGACTGATTCTATTACTCGTTTTGGATGACAGGGAGAGTCGAATGGCCAAAAAAGCAAAGCGACGGCGCGGCAAGCGGGTGAGTTGGACTAGGACTCACGTGGCGGAGCTCAGGCGGTATTCGAAGGACAAGCTGCCAGTAAAGAAAATTTCAACGTTAATGAAACGCACTGTCGGCGCATTGCGTCAAAAAGCAAGAGTATTAGGCATTAGGCTTGGTCATCGTCGTTGAACAGGAGATGGTCATCTGCGCCACGTCGGCGTCGCAGGCTAGCCCATTTTGAATTCAGAAAGTTAGACGCTGCGCGCTGAAGGGATCGAATCTTCGGCCTCTCCCGTATAAAGGGAATGCTCTGCCAAAGGTGCTGCTGATGCGTGCAGTAAGCCTCCGAGTGCTAGCTGCGTGATGAGCTCGGACAGTTCATCCACAAATGGCTCGTCGGTGGTAATGCTGAACGGCTCTTGTGCGAACAGCTCGCGGTTCCGCACGAAAACGCTGCATTGGCCCATCAGCCAGATGGCCCCGCAGAGGGCGACCCGTTTCTGTGTGCCTGGAGGTAGGAATTGGCGCACTATATCGACTGCAGCGGTCAGATAGGAGACCGTATTCGTCGCCATGAACTTGAGAAAGATCTTGCTGGGATGTGCGCTCTCCCAGGCGAACATGCGAATGTAGAGGCTCATTTCGTCGCGGAATAGCAGCGGCCGCAATTGCTGGCACACGAAACTTCGCAGAGCCTCCTCGCGAGAAAGCGACTTGAGCTTCTCCGGATCAAAGCCTGCATGTTTCGTCAACTTCTCGAACGCAGTTTTGAGGACTTCGAGGTACAACCCGTTCTTGCCTTTGAAATGATAATTGATGGCCGCCTGATTGACGCGAGCTTTGGTGACGATGTCTCGCACGCTCGCATTCTCGAAGCCTTTCTCCGCGAACAGATGGACGGCGGCTTTGATAATGGATTGACGGGTATATTCGGCCGGACGGGTCATAGGGTTCCCATTTCAAACAACTGTTTGAACTGACTTCATATTACGTGTTTCGGTAGAATGCAAACAGGGGCAGGTTAGCCACAAAACGTAACAATTTTTGACTAAAACGCTTGTTTGAAAATAATCCGAATGTATGATATAAATGTTCTAATATTCTAAGAGTTGGATGTTTCAGGAGCCTTCCATGCTGGAGCGAACATCGAGGTTCGTCTTGGAGGTGGTGCCTTACCTGCTATTAGGGCTGATTGCGGCGGTCATTGTGCCGGGGTTCCTCTACTCACAGGCTCAGGGAACGAAGGCGGCGGTCATGCCAAACGTGCTCGGTGGCGTTGAGAATGCTCTCGAAATGATTCACTGGGACCATGCCGCGTTTGCCCCCGACCACATCTTGTCGGACAGGGTCGCCAGACCGGCGCGAGACAAGTTGGCATATCGCTAAGTGGGGAGTTCGATATGCGGTTACAAACTGAAAAACGTGATTGGTCTCACTACACTTCGTGGTCGGGATTCATTCGAAGAATGCTCATGGCCGTATCCGTCTCGTACCGGCCCGAACTGCACTACATGCGCGGACCGGGGCCCAAGTGGCGCGAGAAGCACGCTCGCCCCTGAACGAACCGGCTGAGTCAATCTACTTTATTTGAATGGTACGAGGCTAACTTCCTCGACCTTTGGCAGTACCAATGAAAGTACGCCATCAATCATCTCGGCGCTGATCTTGCTCTGATCAATTTTGCTAGAGAGCTGGAAGCACAACAATTTTCATTTTGCGGGTTGATTGTATGCGATTGATTTCAAATGGGCGGCTTTTGTTATCTTTTGTAATTTCTTCAAGGATCTGATCGGACGTCTGCACGGGGGATACAAAGCGGCGAGCTCTTTGCCCTCGAGATAAATCATTCTAGAAGTAAGCCCGCCATGCCTGCTAATCCAGCGGCGGATTTCCGCGGGATAGACC
>JBARNC010000095.1:0-4316 GCA_049802775.1 Pseudolabrys sp.
GGCGCGGCCTTCCACTGGCAGACCGGCTTCGTTCCATTGCTCCATCCCGCGGCGTAGAACACTGACCTGCGCGAAGCCGGCCGCGCGCAATGTCCGTGCAGCTGCCGCCGAGCGCTTGTCAGTCCGACAGACGAGAACGATCGGTGCCGGTTCAAGCCCAGCAAGCTCGGCCAATCGGCCATTAAGCTCGGCGACGGGAATGAGGCGCGCGGTCGCGATATGGCCGAGTGGTCCAGTAAATTCGTCAGACCCTCGCACGTCGATTACGGTCAGCATTTCGCCGCTATCGAGACGGCGCTTGAGCTCGTTTGGCTCAATCCATGAGAATGCCCGTCGCATCCGCCCGATAAGTCGCGGCAGCAGAGCGATCGCTGCGAGCAGACCGAGTGCAAGCAGGCCGTAGCGCACCGTATCCGTTTCGCCGGTCAGCGCTCCACGCCCGGCATGGCCGAGCCACGTGTAGGCAACCGCGCCAGGTGCCATGCAGACGAGTGTGGCGATGACGTAATGGTGGAGCGGGATTCGCGTGAGCCCCAGCACGTAGTTTGAAAGATTGAAGGGAAAGAGCGGGACCAGCCGGACGAAGGCGACGAAACGCCAGCCCTCCGCATCGACGCCGTCAATGAGCCGCTTGAGGAGTCCGCCGGCCTTACGCTCGACCCAACCACCACCGACGTAGCGCGCTACCAGGAAAGCAAGTGTTGCGCCAAGCGTGCCACCCAGAAGATTCCACAGACTACCCCAAACGGGCCCGAACAAGGCACCGCCAATTAGGGCGAAGATCGCGCCCGGCACGAAAGCGACCGTAGCGAGCGCATAAATGATCACGTAGCCGATCGGCGCCCATGAGCCGAGCGAGGCAAGCCACGAATCAAGTGTCTCCAGGTTGATCTGTTCGCGGTGAACGGCGGCCCACGCCACCGCTGCGACGAGCAGCAGCGCGAGTGCAAGGCGAGGCAAGAAACGGGGCATGCTCATTGCTCGCCTTCCCGCCGTCCGAGTGGATAGCGGCCGGTACCGCCGCGGAAGGGCTGGAGCAGCATGCGATCGAGCCCGAGCTCACGCGGTTCGCGGAACTGCTCGATGCCGATCGTCATGTCGTCGTGCCCGGCGGTGGGCTGGGCGCGGTAGGTGCCGAACAGACGGTCCCACCAAGGCAGGTTGAATCCAAAATTGCTGTTGGTCTCGCGTGACAGGATCGAATGGTGCACTCGGTGCATGTCCGGCGTGACGACGATCCAGCGCAGCATGCGATCGAGGCCCGTGGGGATGCGGACGTTGCCATGATTGAACATGGACGTCGCGTTCAGCAGCACCTCGAAGATCAACACCGCAACTGCGGGCGCCCCAAGCGCCGCGACGACGGTGAACTTGATGAGCATCGACAGCAAAATCTCGATCGGGTGGAAACGCAGCCCGGTGCTCACGTCGAATTCGAGGTCGGCGTGGTGCATGCGATGCAGCCGCCACAGCGACGGCACGGCATGGAAGAGGACATGCTGGAGATAGATCGCGAGGTCGAGGACGACGACTGAGGATACGACGCCGACCCACGCCGGAAACGCCATCAGGTTGAACAGGCCCCATCCGCGCGTTTCGGCTAGGAGAGAAAGCCCGACGGCCGTGGTCGGAAATACCAGGCGCACGAGTAACGTGTTCACAGCTACCACGCCCAGGTTATTGGGCCAGCGCCAGCCCCGTCTGATGGCTTGTTTGCGTCGTGGGCCGAACAGTTCCCAGATTGCCATCACAGCGAAGACGCCGCCGAAAGCGCCCAGGCGGATATAGGGTTCGTAGGCGAACAAAGCGTCCCGCATGGTTTAGAACCGCCGTCTCCGCAGCAGTCACCGAGCTAATTACGCTTTTCTTGCAAGCAGGGAAACGCTCTTGACGCCAAACTTCTTGCTGGCGCCTTGAGCGTTTTCGGAGATGAATTGGTACTGTGGATTGTCCTCCTCCTTCATCACGCGCAGACCGGCCGCCTCAATCTGGGCGCGGTAGCTGCCCCGCTGCGCTGCACCGCCTATGCACGCAGCCCATAACGTGGAGTTGCAGACGATGGTATCAGGTAGCTGCGCCTCCGTGATGATATCGGCGAGCGCCAATCGTCCGCCGGGCTTCAACAGGCGGGCGGCCTCGCGAAATACCCTCGTCTTGTCTGTTGCCAGGTTGATCACGCCGTTGCTGATGATGGCATCCGTTGTACCGTCTGGCAGCGGCACCTCCTCGATGTAGCCTTTCAGGTATTTCACGGTCGTGAAGCCGTCTCGCACGCGCAGCCGCTCGGCCTTGGCGCGCTGCTCGTCTGTCATGTCGATGCCAAACACCTTGCCGCGCGCGCCAACCTTCAATGCGGCGATAAAGCTATCCATACCGGATCCGCTGCCGAGATCGACCACCGTCTCACCTTCCTTGAGATCGGCGAGGTGGAAGTAGTACCCCACGCCGGCAAACGAATCGATCGCTTCGGCGGGAATGCGATCGAGGTCAGCGGGCGTGTAGCCGAGCCGCTCGGCCAGAGCGCGGCCCATTTCGAAGTGAAAATCGCCGTGCGGGTTTTCGGCGACGCTGCGATACATCGCTTTGACTTTGATCTCCAGTTCCTTCGGATCGAAATTGATTGTCGTGGTCATGTTTCAACTCCTCTCGTTGACGGGCGCGCAGCCTTTGTGCCGAACACGGTTCAAAACGGAACCGTCCTTAAGGCGATCAGGGCTGCTGGTGTTCGATCGGACACAAGGGTGCCGCAATCAGTGGCGGATACTTGAAGGGCCGCTTGATTTGTCCCCGAGACCGGCTTGATTATCGCCCTAGAACCGCTCCAAAACCCGACCTTGGAAGGATCCTCTTGCCGCAATTTCTCTTTGAAGATCATAGACTTGACATCGGACGCCGCGAGCTCAGGCGCGGCTCCGAACAGGTGATGCTCGAGCCCCAGGTATTCGACCTGATCGCCTATCTCGTGAAAAATCGTGATCGCGTTCTCACCAAGAACGACCTCATCGCCGCCGTCTGGGACGGCCGCATCGTGTCCGACTCGACAGTGACGAGCCGCATCAATTCCGCACGTAAGGCAGTGGGCGATTCCGGCGGAGAGCAGCGCCTGATCCGAACTTATGCGCGCAAAGGCATTCGTTTTGTTGGCGAGGTGCAGGAAACGACGGAATTGTCCTCCCCAGAACCCAAAGCGCAAGGCGTGTCCGCACTTTTGGCCGAGCCGCGCGGCAAGCCCTGCGTGGCAGTCCTTCCGTTTGACAATCTCAGCAGCGTTCCCGAGCAGGAGTACTTTTCGGACGGCGTCACCGAAGACATCATTACGGCGCTCACCAAGCACCGCTCGTTCCTCGTTGTCGCTGGCAATTCGACGTTTGCTCTCAAGGGGCACGGCGGCGACGTCCGCCGGATTGGGCACGACCTCGGCGCCAACTACATTGTCCAGGGCAGCGTCCGCCGGATCGGGCCGCGCGTCCGCATCACCGCGCAACTGGTCGAGACGGAAAGCGGACAGCAGATCTGGGCGGAGCAGTACGACCGTGAGCTTCAGGACATATTTGAGGTACAGGACGAGATCACAGCTACGGTCGCTGCGCGGATCGAACCGGAGATCGGGAATGCCGAACGGGCTCTGGCGGAAAGGAAGTCTCCGCAAGCATACGATGCATGGGACTTCTTTCGTCTCGGCACCAAACATTTCTACAAATCGACGGCCAGCGATAACCGCGAAGCGCAGCGACTCTTTCGCCGCGCCATCGATCTTGACCCATCATTGGCTGCGGCTTATGGATTTCTCTCATATTCGATCGTTCTCAGCATGATCTATTTCGATGCAGAACCCGATGATGCTTTGCTCAACGAAGCCGTTGCGATCGCAAAGAACGGGGCGACTCTCGATGAGCGCGACGCATTGATCCGATTCATGTACGGACGGGCTCTCCTTGCACGCAAATCCTATAGCGAGGCACTCGGGGAGCTGGAGATCGCCGCCGAGCTCAATCCGAATCTTGCTGCTGTTTATTGCGGTCTCGGCGACTCGCTGGCTTACGAAGGCCGCATCAATGAAGCCATTCCTTATTTCCAGCGGGCGATCGACCTCAGTCCTCACGATCCCTTGCGCTGGGCATTTTGTTCATACAGGGCGCTCGCACATTTGTTTGCGCGAGAGTTCGACCTAGCGGAAGAATGGGCGCGCAAGGCCACCCGCGTTCCGAATTGTCATTACTGGGGCTTTTCACACCGGGTCGCTGCCTTGGGGCACTTGCAACGATCGGATGAACTGGGGGCCGCTCTCGCGGAGCTTCGGCAGATCAATCCAGACT